>JAYTBF010000262.1:0-3484 GCA_043737175.1 Burkholderiales bacterium | reverse complement strand
CTGCGTTTGGCCAGCGTCATCGCTTCTGCGGCAGCGGTGGCTTCGTCCAACAACGACGAGTTGGAAATTTCCATGCCGGTCAAATCACACACCATGGTTTGAAAATTTAACAGCGCCTCCAGGCGACCCTGGGCGATTTCTGGCTGATAGGGTGTGTAGGCCGTGTACCAGGCCGGGTTTTCCAAAATATTGCGCAGGATCACGGTGGGTGTAAACGTGCCGTAATAACCTTGGCCAATATACGATTTAAAAACTTTGTTTTTATCGGCAATGCGTTTGAGATCGGCCAACACGTCTTGCTCGGTGCGTGGCGGCGCCAGATTGAGCGGGTCGCGTTTGAGAATACCCAGCGGCACGATTTTTTCCATCAAATCGTTCAACGACCGTGCGCCCACCACTTTCAACATGGCCGCTTGATCAGCTTCATCCGGGCCAATATGGCGGCCATGAAATTCACTGCCGTCGTTTAGTTCGGTCTGGGTCATTAAATTCATTATTCACTCACTCAATATTTTGTTGTTATCGTCATTAGCAACCCAGGCAACCCAGCTGCTTAGCTGGCACTCGCCACCGCTTGATAGGCGGCCGCATCCAACAAATTCGCCACATCAGCCGTATTGCTTGCTTTCATTTTGAAAATCCAATTTTCGTACGGCGCACCATTCAACGACTCCGGTGCCGCATCCAGCGCCGCATTAAATTCGGTAATTTCACCAGCCACCGGCGCGTAAATATCGGACGCTGCTTTGACCGACTCAACCACTCCGGCCATTTCGCCCGCAGCCAGTGTTTGCCCCACTTTGACATCACCTACAAACACCAAATCTCCCAACATTTCCTGTGCGGCATCGGTAATGCCAACCGTCAGGGTGCCGTCTGCCTCGGTGCGAATCCACTCGTGTGATTTGGTGTATTTCAGATTGGTTGGAATATTCATTTGCGCTCCGGGTTAAATGATGTGAATGAAAAAAATGATTAGGCAATCAGCGCTTTGCCATTGCGTACAAACGGCATTTTTACGACCAGTACCGGCATCAACTTGCCACGAATATCGACCTGCACCATGTCACCAATTGCAACCGCCTTGGGCACCCGTGCCATGGCGACCGAAAAACCCAAGGTCGGCGAATGGGTACCACTGGTGATTTCCCCGTCGCCGTGTGGCGTGACAACTTTCATATGGGCACGCAACACACCACGTTCAAGAAGTTTCAAGCCGACAAACGACTGTGTCTTGCCATCGCGCTCCAAGGCCGCACGGCCGATAAAATTTCGGGGTGATTTCAGGTCCACAGTCCACGCCAAACCGGCGTTGAGTGGCGAAACCGATTCATCCATATCATTGCCGTACAGGTTCATGCCGGCTTCGAGACGCAAGGTGTCACGCGCCCCCAAACCAGCCGGTGCCACGCCTGCTTCCTTGAGAGCCATCCAAAAACCGGCCGCCTCGGCTGCCGGCAGGACAATTTCAAATCCTTCTTCACCGGTATAACCGGTGCGGGCGATCATGACGTCACCGGCAAGATGGGCCGAGAACGGCACCAGTGACTCCGTCGCGGCACGCACCTGCGGCCACACCCGCCATACGGCTGCACACGCCTGCGGGCCTTGTACGGCAATCATGGCCAGATCACGGCGTGCGGTAATTTTTAAATCAAATCCGCCCGTCGTGGCCGTTTTTGTAATCCAGGCGACGTCTTTGTCGGCGGTGCCGGCATTGACCACAATACGAAAGTGCGACTCATTGATGAAGTAAACAATCAGATCGTCAATGACACCGCCCGTCTCGTTGAGCATGCAAGAATACAAAGCCTTGCCGGGGGTGACTAATTTGTCGACATTGTTGGCGACCAGCATGCGCAAAAATTCGCGAGATTGATCACCCTTGATATCCACATTGAGCATGTGTGATACATCGAACATGCCGGCGCTTTGACGAACATGATGATGTTCATCAACCTGACTACCGTAGTGTAGTGGCATTTCCCAGCCGCCGAAATCAACCATCTTGGCGCCGCAGGCGAGATGGGAATCAAAAAGAGGGGTGCGTTGGAGCATGGTCAGGACCTTGAAGAATGGGAAAAGCTGATCGTGGCAACGATAGTTCAAACTGCCAAACATCAGTGCTTACCCATCTGTCCCCTTTACCTGAGAGTTTCCTGAATCGATCGATTCAATAGCCCCTTCGGTGAGCCGCATCAATACTGCGACTTCTCTCCAGATTTTTTACGTTGTGTAGTTCCTGATACCTGAGCGATTTCGGGTGATTGCGCCTTCGGCGGCTGTTCAATATCAACAGCGCTCTCCCACACAACATCTATTACACAATACCGGTCGAATTCTACGCGAAACCAGAAACCGTCGCCGCAAATTAATCTATTTATTGGTGTTCACTAAAAATTCTATCTACCACGACCTTTAATTTTGCCGTTGAAATGGGTTTGACCAAATAATCCAGTGCGCCAGCTTCAAGAGTCTCGCGACGCAACACCGAATCATCAATCGACGTCAAAAAAACAATTCGCCTGGCCGAATTCGGTGCACGCATACGCACGTTTTTTAAAAAACTGATGCCCGATAGTTTTGGCATGCGCATATCGCAAATGACCAGCTCGAACACATCTTCCATGCACATTTCAAGTGCCGCCATGCCATCAGCAGCAGACTTCACAGTGAAACCCAGTTTGTTCAGCGCCATCGTTAAAAACATCCGGACGACTGGATCGTCGTCAATCACCAACGCTAAACCGCGCGCCACGGCTGTCACATTTTGCACATCAGTCATGTACGCACACAATCCAAAAAGTATTCCATCTGTCCGTCGACCTCCTGCTCCACCAAGCCATGAATATCGGTTTCGAAACCGGGGAAGGTGCGGTTAAAGGCGCGCGCAAACTGCAAATATTGCACAATGGTTTTATTAAATCGCTCGCCCGGAATCAATAACGGAATACCCGGTGGATACGGCGTGAGCAACATGGTGGTGATGCGCCCTTCCAGTTGATCAATGGGTACCCGATCGATTTCACGATGCGCCAACTTCGCGTAGGCGTCGGCAGGTTTCATGGCCGGCTGCATGTCAGACAAATACATTTCAGTCGTGAGTCTGGCAACGTCGCGCTCGCGGTACATATCGTGAATCTGCTGACACAAATCGCGCAGGCCCAAGCGTTCATAACGCGGCTGGGTGGCGACAAACTCCGGCAAAATTTTCCACATCGGCACATTGCGATCGTAGTCGTCCTTGAATTGCTGCAATGCGGTCACCAGCGTATTCCAACGGCCCTTGGTAATGCCGATGGTAAACATGATGAAAAACGAGTACAGGCCAGTTTTTTCAACGATCACGCCGTGTTCGGCCAAAAATTTGGTAACAATCGACGCCGGAATGCCGGTCTTGGCGAATTTGCCGGATACATCGAGCCCTGGCGTGATCACAGTCGATTTGATTGGATCGAGCAAATTAAAATCGGGCGCAATATTG
>JAYTBF010000261.1:0-3484 GCA_043737175.1 Burkholderiales bacterium | reverse complement strand
TCGGTGAAGTCCGTTTGTCGTTGATCGGTTTGTCCAGCGCCACCCTGGCGTTTGCCGCCTATGGACTGGCCACCGCTGGCTGGATGTTTTACGTCATTATTGTCGCCAATATGCTCGCGTTTGCAGTTGGACCGGCCATGCAGGCGATTGTTTCCAAAGCCACCGACCCACGCGAACAAGGGGCGCTAATGGGCTCCCTGCAATCCTTGTCGAGTTTGTCTATTGTCATTGCGCCGGTGGTGGGCACACAATTGTTGGCGGCAGTGAGCCACTATCCGGCAGGTGATTGGCGGATTGGTGCACCATTTTTTCTTGCCGCCATTTTGCAAGCAATTGGACTGTGGCTCGCCTGGCGCTTTTTCCGTACACATGGCATTCCGTTACATCATGTCAATCCGCCGGCCGCAAGCGAAAATGCAAATATCCCTGCGGCTATTAAATAAGCGATAAAAAAATGCAAGACAAAATCCTCATCCTTGATTTCGGCAGCCAAGTTACCCAACTCATTGCGCGGCGTATTCGCGAGGCCGGTGTGTATTCTGAATTGCACCCGCACGATATGTCGGCCGAGGATATTCGCGCCTTTAATCCAAAAGGAATTATTTTGTCGGGCTCACACGCCTCGGCGACCGTTGCAGATTCGGCGCGGGCACCGCAGATCGTATTTGAGCTGGGTGTGCCGGTGCTGGGGATTTGTTATGGCATGCAGACCATGGCCGCGCAACTGGGTGGCAATGTCGAAATCGGACTGATGCGTGAATTTGGTTATGCCGAAGTGCGCGCGCGTGGCCATTCCAAATTATTCGCAGGCATTGTCGACCGCACCAACAGCGAAAACCACGGCCTGCTGGATGTCTGGATGAGCCATGGCGATAAAGTCAACGTGCTGCCCCCCGGCTTTAAAGTCATCGCCGAAACGCCGTCTTGTCCGGTGGCCGCTATGGCCGATGAAACACGCGGTTTTTACGCCGTGCAATTCCACCCGGAAGTCACGCACACCAAACAAGGCAAGGCTATTTTTAGTCGTTTTGTGCACGAAATATGCGGCTGCGCGTCGGATTGGAATATGCCTGACTATGTCCCGGAGGCAGTGGCGCGCATTCGCGAACAAGTGGGCAAGGATGAAGTGATTCTCGGGTTGAGTGGCGGCGTCGATTCATCGGTGGCGGCTGCGTTGATCCACCGCGCCATTGGTGACCAGCTCACCTGTGTGTTTGTCGACACCGGCTTGTTGCGTCTGGATGAGGGCGCGCAGGTGATGCAAATGTTTGGTGAGTCGATGCACATGAAAATTATTCATGTCAACGCCAGTGACGAGTTTATGTCGCAACTCAAAGGGGTGGCCGATCCGGAACAAAAGCGCAAGATTATCGGTCGGGTGTTTGTCGAAATATTCCAGCGCGAATCAGCGAAGTTAGCCAATGCCAAGTGGCTGGCACAGGGCACCATCTATCCAGATGTGATCGAGAGTGCCTCGGCCAAAACCAAAAAGGCCAACACCATCAAGTCGCATCACAATGTCGGCGGATTGCCCGAGTCGCTGCATTTACAATTGCTCGAACCATTGCGCGAACTGTTCAAGGACGAAGTGCGCGAGTTGGGTGTCGCGCTGGGGCTACCGCGTTCGATGGTTTATCGCCATCCGTTTCCCGGCCCCGGATTGGGCGTGCGTATTCTCGGTGAGGTCAGCCACGAGGCGGCCGATTTGTTGCGCCGTGCCGATGCGATTTTTATTGAGGAATTGCGCAATACCAAAGATGCACAAGGCATCAGTTGGTACGATAAAGTCGCGCAGGCGTTCGCGGTGTTTTTGCCGGTGAAAAGTGTCGGTGTGATGGGTGATGGCCGCACTTACGAATACGTGGTGGCGTTACGCGCAGTCGAGACCTCTGACTTTATGACCGCACATTGGGCGGAACTGCCATACAGTTTGCTTGGCCGGGTATCCAATCGCATCATTAATGAAGTGCGCGGATTTAACCGTGTGGTTTACGATGTCAGTGGTAAACCGCCGGCAACCATTGAATGGGAATAGAAACATCATTGGCCCCCGTTGTCGCTAAAAATAAATAATTTATGCGAACGAATATTTCCTCCAACACACCCTGGGAATCCATCGTCGGTTATTCGCGTGCGGTGCGGATTGGTAACCATATCTGGGTGGCGGGCACCACGGCTTCGGATACGGAGGGCGGCGTGGTGGGTGCAGGTGACGCGGCCGCGCAAACTCGTTTTGTACTCAAAAAAATTGAGCGGGCCTTATCCGATGCAGGGGCAACCCTGGCGGACGTGGTGCGAACGCGGATGTATGTCACCAACATTACCGATTGGCAAATCATTGGCAAGGTGCATGGCGAATTTTTTGGCGACATTCGACCGGCTGCCACCATGGTGGAAATCGCCAAGCTGATTGACCCCGACCATTTGGTTGAAATAGAGGTGGATGCATTTGTCACACATCACAATGCACGTGACGGCGCAGGTGGTTCAATATGATGCGGAAAAACTCTATATTTGACGCGCGTTTCGGGCAATTTTTGGCTGTAGGCCCGCACTGGTATTGGTGTTTTAATTTTGTAGCTAATGCCCATGAATGAAATCATCGACGACAAGTTCATGCGCGAAGCATTACGCCTGGCGGCTGACGCCGCAGATTTGGGTGAGGTGCCGGTGGGTGCGGTGGTGGTCAAAGATAACGAAATTATCGGTCGCGGATTTAACCAACCCATTGGCAACCATGATCCGACCGCCCACGCTGAAATTATGGCCTTGCGGGATGCTGCCAAAAAACTCGGCAACTACCGGCTAATCGATTGCACGCTGTATGTCACGCTTGAGCCATGCGCGATGTGTGTGGGTGCGCTGTTGCACGCCCGTGTGGCAAGAGTGGTATGGGGCGCGGCGGAGCCGAAGGGCGGCGCATGTGGTTCGGTTGTCAATTTGCCGACCGAGCCAAAACTCAACCATCACGCCGAATTTGTTGGTGGTGTGCTGGCGGACCAAAGTCGTGCCATATTGCAGGCATTCTTTCGACAACGACGAACCAACGGGGAGTCAGCAGAACAATGAATCAACTGTCGGCACTCGACGCCTTGTTTTTGTATTTGGAAACAGCCGCGACGCCGATGCACGTTGGTAGTTTTATGTTGCTGGAAAAACCCAAACAACAGCGTCAGAGTTACCTGTCGCGGATTCGCCGCCACGTCGCAGCCAGAATGCATCTGGCACCGCTGTTCTCGCGCAGACTCGCCTTTATGCCATTTGATCTGGCCAACCCAATTTGGTTGGAGGTTGATCGTGAGGACATCGATCTGGACTGGCACATTGGTGCGCTGACCTTACCCAAACCCGGCACGCGCGCCCAGCTTGAATCGGCCATTGCGAACTTGCACGAGGGTATGCTCGATCGTGATCGTCCGCTTTGGCAATTCACGATTATCGACGGGTTGGCGTCGGGTGAAGTGGGTTTTTACGCAAAAATTCA
>JAYTBF010000260.1:0-18911 GCA_043737175.1 Burkholderiales bacterium | reverse complement strand
TGGAAACACGTTCCGGTGCCCACTAGCGGGGCATCGTGACCTGCGACACAGTGCCGCAAATGCACTGGAGCGTGACGCAGAGGAGTGCCCGCATGAGCTGTGCCCCGCAGGTCCACGGAGTCGAGGTCGTCGGGCGGTAGTTTTTTACTTATAGCGAACCGTCTCACAAAGTTGATGCCAGCATTACCTGGCGCGAGCAGTTGCAGGCGCTCAAAGATCCACGGGTCTGGAAGTACTGTCAGTATTATTCGATCGTATTCGGCGGCTATGTGGCACTGGCGCTGTGGATGACCAAATATTATGTGACCGAGTATGGATTTGATTTGCGCTTGGCGGCACTGCTGGCGGCGATGTTCTCCCTGCCGGGCGGGGTGCTGCGTGCCCTCGGTGGCTGGATGTCTGACAAATATGGTGCCCACAAGGTGACATGGTGGGTGATGTGGGTGATGTGGGTTTGTTTTTTCATCATGTCCTATCCGCAAACCGAGTTCACCATCAAAACTGTCACTGGTCCCCAGACCTTCACCATTGGCCTGAACGCGTGGATGTTCACCGTGTTGCTGTTTATCGCCGGTGTCGCATCCGCGTTTGGCAAGGCCTCGGTGTTCAAGTACATCTCGGATGAATACCCGCACAACATTGGTGTCGTTTCCGGAATTGTTGGTCTGGTCGGTGGTCTGGCCGGGTTTCTGCTGCCGATCATGTTCGGCATGCTGGTTGATTTGACCGGTGTTCGCTCATCGGCGTTTATGTTGCTTTATGGCGTGGTCTGGGTATCACTGATCTGGATGTACTGGACCGAAGTGCGTGGCACCGAGGTCATGGGTAAAAACGCCAAACCATTCAAGCTCAACGCCTGACGCACTTACAGCTAATCCCTACCCTAACCCCAAACAAGGACTTGCATGGGCAATTCAACCAATTCCATCCCAGCTGCGGCACCAGTGGTTCGCAGCGCCGCCGACATCGCCGACTGGCGTCCGGAAGATACGACCTTTTGGGAGAGCACCGGCAAACGTATTGCCACCCGCAACCTGTGGATCTCCATTCCAAATTTGTTGTGTGCCTTTGCCGTTTGGTTGATGTGGGGAATCATCACGGTACAAATGCTGAACTTGGGTTTTCCGTTCAAACCATCTGAATTGTTCACACTGACGGCGATTGCCGGTTTGATGGGCGCGACCCTGCGCATTCCCGCGTCGTTTTTTATTCGCCTGTCCGGCGGCCGTAATACGGTCTTTCTCACCAGTCTGATGTTGATTGTTCCCGCGATCTGGACCGGCATCGCGTTGCAGGATAAAAACACCCCGTTGTGGGTGTTTCAGGCGTGCGCTTTTTTGTCCGGCATTGGTGGCGGCAATTTTTCGGCATCGATGAGCAACATCAACACGTTTTTTCCGAAGAAACAGCAGGGTCTGGCGCTGGGATTAAATGCCGGTCTCGGCAACTTTGGCGTCACCACCATGCAGGTGTTGATTCCGCTGGTGATGACGGTCGGGGTATTTGGCGCGGTCGGCGGCGGCGCGATGGTGCTGACCAAAGACTCGGGCTGGATTTTGGGCAAGATTGTTGCCGGCACACCCACATGGATTCAAAACGCCGGGTTTATCTGGGCCGCCATTCTGGTGCCGTTGGTGGCCGCCGCTTGGTTTGGTATGAACAACTTGCTGACGGTCACGCCCAATCACGGTGGCACCTTGGCCGCCTTTGGCAAAATTATTTTTCTATATGGTTTGGCTTTTGCAGTCGGCGCGCTGGGCTTGTATTTATACCTGCCGGCACCAACCGGACTGGGTTTACTCAATATGTGGATCGCCTTGCCGCTGATTATCGTGGCGTGTTTAGGGGTAATGAAGCTGGCCGCCTTTGGGGAGATGAAAGGCAATCTCAGCAAACAATTTGAGATCTTTAAAAACAAACATACCTGGTCGATGACGGTTTTGTACATCGTCACCTTCGGTTCGTTCATTGGATTTTCGATGGCACTGCCCTTGTCGATCACTGTTATCTTTGGTTTTCAACACGTGCCCGATGCGGCTGGCGTGATGACTCACACATTGAAAAATCTCAACGCGCCGTCTGCGCTGACCTACGCTTGGATCGGGCCGTTTGTTGGCGCATTGATTCGACCGGTCGGCGGTTGGGTTTCTGACAAGATCGGCGGCTCGATTGTCACGCAGGTCATATCTGCGGTGATGGTGGTGGCATCCGCTGCCGTTGGTTACGTGATGTTGCTGGCCTATCAATCGGCCACACCCGAACAATATTTCTTTGTGTTCATGGTTTTGTTTGTGGTGTTGTTTGCCGCCACGGGTATTGGCAACGGCTCAACCTTTCGCACCATCGGTGTCATCTTTGACAAGGTGCAGGCCGGCCCGGTGTTGGGCTGGACTGCTGCAGTCGGCGCCTACGGCTCGTTTATTGCGCCGGTGGTGATCGGTGAACAAATCAAGGCCGGCACGCCCCAATTTGCCATGTACGGCTTCGCCATTTTTTATGCCCTTTGTTTGATTCTCAACTGGTGGTTTTATTTGCGCGCCGGTGCAGAAATTAAAAATCCATAGATCGTTTTAATTTTCCTGCTGTTCGTTTTTTTGGAGTTTATATGAGCCACTTTCTTGATCGACTGAGTTATTTTTCGAGCCCCCGTGAAGCGTTTTCAGGCGACCATGGTGTCACCACCGGCGAAGACCGGACTTGGGAAGATGCCTATCGCAATCGTTGGGCTCATGACAAGGTGGTGCGCTCCACGCATGGTGTCAATTGCACCGGCTCCTGCTCGTGGAAGGTGTACGTCAAAGGCGGCATTGTCACCTGGGAGACCCAGCAGACCGATTACCCGCGCACCCGTTGGGATATGCCCAATCATGAGCCGCGCGGCTGCGCACGTGGGGCCAGTTACAGTTGGTATTTGTACAGCGCCAATCGTGTGAAGTATCCGCTGGTGCGGGGGCGTTTATTGAAAAGTTGGCGCGAAGCGCGCATAACACATGGACCGGTCGAGGCATGGGCGTCGATTGTCGAGTCGGACACGAAACGCCGTGCCTATCAGTCCATTCGCGGTCTTGGTGGGTTTGTTCGTTCGGGCTGGGAAGAAGTGAATGAAATGGTGGCGGCGGCCAATGTCTACACCATCAAAAAATACGGCGCCGATCGCATCATCGGTTTTTCGCCGATCCCGGCGATGTCGATGGTCAGTTATGCCGCCGGCAGTCGTTACATGAGTTTGATCGGTGGTGTATCGATGAGTTTTTATGACTGGTATTGTGATCTGCCACCGTCGAGCCCGCAGGTATGGGGCGAACAGACCGACGTGCCGGAGTCGGCCGATTGGTACAACTCAACCTTTATCATCGCTTGGGGATCCAACGTTCCACAAACACGCACGCCCGACGCGCACTTTTTTACCGAGGTGCGTTACAAAGGCGCCAAAACCGTCGCCATCACTCCGGACTATTCCGAAGTCGCTAAACTTTCCGATTTGTGGATGCATCCAAAACAGGGCACCGATGCCGCCGTGGCCATGGCGATGGGCCATGTGATCCTAAAGGAATTTTATTTTCCAGATGGTGGCAAAAAGCCGAGCGCCTATTTCGACAACTATGCGCGGCGCTTCACCGACCTGCCGATGTTGGTGATGTTGAAACCACACACCACGGCAAGCGGCGAAAAAATAATGGTGCCAGATCGGTATTTGCGCGCATCGGATTTCAATGGCCAACTTGGGCAGTCCAACAATCCGGAATGGAAAACGGTTGCGTTTGACGAAAGTGGCAAAGCAGTCTTGCCCAATGGTGCCATTGGTTTCCGATGGGGGCCCGATGGCCGTGCCGATGCCGGCCAATGGAATCTCGAAGACAAAGAGGCGCGTAATGGCGAGACCGTCAAGTTGCGCCTGTCGATGCTCGAGGCGGCCGATGGTGATCGTGAAGTGGTGCAGGTTGGTTTTCCGTATTTTGGTGGCATTGAAACGGCACACTTCACCAACAACCCAAGCAGCGACGTGCTGATTCGCGCCGTGCCGGCGCATACATTGTTGTTGGGCAAAAACGGCGAAAAACAGGAAGCGCTGGTGTGTACCGTGTTTGATTTGCTGGTCGCAAATTACGGTGTGTCACGCGGCTTGCCAGGTGAAAACGCCGCAAAAAGTTTTGATGACAATGTGCCTTATACACCGGCCTGGCAGGAGCAGATTACCGGTGTTCCGCGTGACCAAATCATCACGGTCGCGCATCAATTTGCCGATAACGCCGACAAGACCGAAGGCAAGTCGATGGTCATTATTGGTGCCGCCATGAACCATTGGTATCACAGCGATATGAACTATCGTGGTGTCATCAACATGCTGATGTTGTGCGGCTGTATCGGCAAGAGTGGTGGCGGTTGGGCGCACTATGTTGGTCAGGAAAAATTACGTCCACAAACCGGTTGGGTGCCACTGGCCTTTGCCACCGACTGGGTGCGGCCTCCACGGCAAATGAACTCGACCAGTTTTTTCTACGCACACACCGATCAGTGGCGTTACGAAAAACTCGGCGTCGAGGAAGTGTTGTCACCGTTGGCCGATAAAAAACTATTTAGCGGAAGCATGATTGATTACAACGTGCGCGCCGAGCGTATGGGCTGGTTGCCGTCTGCCCCGCAGTTGCAGACCAATCCGATGCAGGTGGTCAAGGACGCCAAGGCAGCCGGTGTTGATGCCAAGGAATACACGGTCAAGGCGCTGAAAGATGGCGCACTCAAAATGAGCTGTGAGGATCCGGATCATCCGAACAATTGGCCGCGCAATATGTTTGTCTGGCGCTCCAATATTCTCGGCTCGTCCGGCAAGGGGCATGAATATTTCCTCAAACATCTGCTCGGCACCAGCAACGGTGTTCAGGGCAAAGATTTGGGACACGATGAAGCCAAACCGGACGAGGTGGTGTGGCACGATCAGGCGCCGGAGGGCAAGCTAGATTTGGTGGTGACGCTCGATTTCCGCATGAGTACCACCTGTTTGTATTCCGATATCGTTTTGCCAACCGCAACCTGGTACGAAAAAAATGATCTGAATACCAGTGACATGCACCCGTTCATCCACCCGTTGTCGACCGCGGTTGATCCAGCCTGGCAGTCGCGCAGTGATTGGGATATTTACAAGGGATTCGCGAAAAAATTCAGCGAAGTCTGTGTCGGACACCTGGGCGTGGAGCAGGAAATGGTACTGACACCGATCATGCACGATACACCCGGTGAATTGGCGCAGCCGCTTGATGTCAAGGAGTGGAAACGTGGCGAAGTTGAGCTGATCCCGGGCAAAACCGCACCGCAAATGACGGTGGTCGAACGCGACTATCCGAACACCTTCAAAAAATTTACGGCGCTCGGGCCGTTGTTGAACAAACTCGGCAATGGTGGCAAGGGCATTGGTTGGAACACCAGCGTGGAAGTCAAACAATTGGCCGAACTCAACGGCGCGGTTCGTGAGGATGGGGTGTCGCAGGGCATGCCAAAAATTGTCACCGATATCGACGCCTGCGAGGTGATTCTGCAACTTGCACCGGAAACCAATGGTCATGTCGCCGTCAAGGCGTGGCAGGCGCTCGGCAAACAAACCGGCCTCGACCATACCCATCTGGCGGTTCATCGCGAAGACGAGAAAATCCGTTTCCGCGACGTGCAGGCGCAGCCGCGCAAGATTATCAGCTCGCCTACCTGGAGTGGCATCGAGTCCGAGACGGTGTCCTACAACGCCGGTTATACCAATGTGCACGAATTCATTCCATGGCGGACTTTGACCGGACGCCAGCAGTTTTATCAGGATCACCCGTGGATGATTGCCTTCGGTGAGGGTTTGGCCAGTTACCGGCCGCCGGTCGATCTGAAAACAACGGCCGGCATCCATGGCATTAAATCCAACGGCAACAAAGAGGTGTTGTTGAACTTCATCACACCACATCAGAAGTGGGGCATTCATTCGACCTACAGCGATAACCTGATGATGCTGACCCTCAGCCGTGGTGGTCCGTGTGTTTGGCTGAGCGAGGATGACGCCTCCAGGGCCGGCATTGTTGATAACGACTGGGTGGAATTATTCAACATCAACGGTGCCATCGCCGCCCGCGCGGTGGTGAGTCAGCGGGTCAACCCCGGCATGGTGATGATGTATCACGCCCAGGAAAAAATGATCAACACGCCCGGCTCGGAAATCACCGGTGCACGCGGTGGTATCCACAACTCGGTGACACGAATTGTTTTGAAGCCGACCCATATGATCGGCGGGTATGCACAACTCAGCTGGGGCTTTAACTACTACGGCACCATCGGCACCAACCGCGATGAATTTGTGGTGGTGCGAAAAATGTCGAAGATCGATTGGCTCGATACACCGGTTGGAGATGAACGCGCACCGGTTGTTCAGGCACAAGGAGAAGCGGCATGAAGATTCGCGCACAAATAGGCATGGTATTAAATCTCGACAAGTGTATCGGCTGTCACACTTGTTCGGTCACCTGCAAAAACGTTTGGACCAGCCGTCCCGGTATGGAATACGCCTGGTTCAATAACGTTGAAACCAAACCCGGTATTGGTTACCCGAAAGATTGGGAAGACCAGGAAAAATGGAACGGCGGCTGGATTCGCAAATCGAGTGGTGCGATTGAGCCGCGGCAGGGCGCGAAATGGAAGTTGCTCATGCGCATTTTTGCCAACCCGAATATGCCGGAGATTGACGACTACTACGAGCCGTTCACGTTTGATTACGATCACCTGCAATCCGCGCCGGTCATGAAGGCCACGCCGACTGCGCGTGCGCGCAGCCTGATTTCCGGCAAACGCATGGAAAAAATTGAATGGGGTCCAAACTGGGAAGAAATTCTCGGTGGCGAATTTTCCAAACGCGGCAAAGATAAAAACTTCGATGACATTCAAAAAGAAATGTACGGGGAATTTGAAAATACATTCATGATGTATTTGCCGCGTCTTTGTGAACATTGCCTGAACCCGGCGTGTGTTGCCAGTTGCCCGTCCGGCTCCATTTACAAACGCGAAGAAGACGGCATTGTGCTGATTGATCAGGACAAGTGTCGTGGTTGGCGAATGTGTGTCAGCGGTTGTCCCTACAAAAAGATTTACTACAATTGGAAAAGTGGCAAAGCTGAGAAGTGTACGTTTTGTTTCCCGCGCATTGAGGCCGGACAGCCGACCGTATGTAGTGAAACTTGTGTCGGTCGCATCCGTTATCTAGGCGTGTTGCTGTACGATGCCGATCGCATTCAGGAAGCAGCCAGTGTCGAACACGATCGCGATTTGTATCAGGCGCAGCTGGATATTTTCCTGGATCCAAACGACCCTGCGGTGATTAAACAAGCCGCGCTTGACGGCATACCCGATGCCTGGATGGATGCCGCGCGTAATAGCCCGGTGTACAAAATGGCGGTGGATTGGAAAGTTGCGCTACCGTTGCATCCTGAATATCGGACCTTGCCGATGGTTTGGTACGTGCCGCCTTTGTCACCGATTACCGCCGCGGCTAATGCCGGTCAGTTGGGCACCAACGGCGCGATTCCAGACGTAAAGTCGTTGCGCATCCCGGTCAAATATCTGGCCAACTTGCTCACGGCCGGTGATACCGCTCCGGTGGAGCGGGCATTGGAGCGGATGTTGGCGATGCGCACGTTCCAGCGCGAGAAACACGTTGAAGGGCGCATCAATACGGCGGTGTTGGATCAGGTCAACATGACCCAGCACGAAGTCGAAGACATGTACCACGTCATGGCAATCGCCAATTATGAGGATCGTTTTGTGATTCCGAGTACCCATCGGGAATACGCCGAAAACACGTTCAACGTTCGCGGTGGATGTGGTTTCAGTTTTGGCAATGGTTGCTCCGAAGGGACCGGCGAAACCAGTCTGTTTGGCAGCGAAAAACGCCGCACCATTCCCATCAAGGCAAAGGTCTGATTATGAATTTACTTACACCCAAGATTCGGCCGGCCAGCAAAACACTGCGCGTGCTGGCGCGTCTGCTGAGTTACCCTGATGCCACGTTGCGGCGGTATTTGCCGGAAATGCGCGCGGCATTGCAACTTGAAGACGCACTGTCCAGCCAACGCATGACGGAAATAAACGATTTGATGAATTGGATGGGTGGTGACACCGGTCTGGATCCATTGGACGTGGAGGCCGCTTATGTGGAGTTGTTTGATCGCGGCCGCGCGACGTCGCTGCATTTGTTTGAACATGTGCACGGTGATTCGCGTGACCGGGGCCCGGCGATGATAGATCTGGCACAGACATTCGAAAAAGCAGATTTGTTTTTAGAGCCGGGTGAAATGCCGGACTACCTGCCGGTGGTGTTGGAATACACCTCCACCCAACCCCCGCAGGAGGCGCGTTTGTTCCTGAATGAAATGGCGCATATCTTTAATGTCATTTTTGCCGCGCTCCAGCAACGTGATACCCGTTACGCCAGTGTGCTAGGTGCGTTGTTGGAATTATCTGGGGAAACCGCACAACCGGTTACGGTGGCACCCGACGAGGCGATCGACGAGGCGTGGCAGGAGCCGCCGGTGTTTGGTGGCTGTTCAACCAAGGGACAGGCCAATCCCAATCAGCCCCAACCGATTCACCTGGTGCGAAATCTTGATCTTGGGCGCCCCCCCGCCCCCGGACCGGTGACTGATCATGCGGCGAGTAACAAGCCCAATCCACCCCATGCAGGAGTTCCCTTATGAGTGCCACCCACTATTTCTTGTTTGCCATCTATCCGTATATTTGCCTCGCGGTGTTTTTTATGGGCAGCCTGGCGCGTTTTGATCGTGACCAATACACATGGAAGAGTGATTCGTCACAGCTGTTGCGCAAGGGCAGTCTGCGCTGGGGCAGCAACCTGTTTCACGTCGGCATTCTGTTTTTGTTTTTTGGCCACTTGTTTGGGTTGCTGACGCCGCACTGGGTCTATGAGAACTTTATGACCGCCGGGCAAAAACAAATGATGGCGATTTATTTTGGCGGCGTGGCCGGTGTGATTTGTTTTATCGGTTTAACCATGTTGCTGCATCGTCGCTTGTTTGATGATCGCATCCGCCTGACCAGCCATCGCACCGATATCGCCATTCTGATCATCCTTTGGGTGCAGTTAGTATTGGGCATGATCACCCTGCCATTTTCTTATTCGCATGCCGATGGCAGTGTCATGATGGTGTTGGCAGACTGGGCGCAGCGAATCGCGACTTTCCAACCTGGCGGGGCGGAGGCGCTGGTGAATGTGGCGTGGCCGTATAAAGTGCACATTGTGCTGGGCTTGACGATTTTCCTGCTGTTTCCATTTAGCCGGTTGGTGCACGTATGGAGTGGATTTGCCACGGTTGCCTATTTGTTCCGGCCCTATCAGGTGGTGCGTGCGCGGCGCTTGAATGTACCCGCCGGACAGAATCAGCCCGGCAACCCAGGCATTCCCGGTAACGGACAATAGGAAAGACACCATGCAATCTGCAAATACAAAAAATAGTGCGACGATCAATGGCGTGCCGATTTGTTTGGCAAATGAGGCGCTGACCGAGGACGAAATTCGCCAGCGGGCGTATTCCGAGTTGCTGCGCCAAGCGGCCATCAAACAGGGTTTGCTGGCCGCCAATGACGCGCCACCAACGGCCGGGATCATGAGTGAGGAGGCGTCGTCAGCGGTCGAGAAACTACTCGATCTGGCCCTGCAGATTCCGGTGCCGTCTGAACAGGCCTGCCGTCGTCACTATGAGGCACATACGGCGCTTTATCGCACCGGCGAACGTGTTCACACCCGCCACATTTTATTTGCAGTGGTGCAAGGTGTCGATGTAGTGGCGCTGCGCAATCGCGCGGAAACGGCACTGTTGGATGTGCGTTGTTTTGACGGCCTTGAAGCGGCGGACAAATTTTCCATTGCCGCCGGTAAGTTTTCCAACTGCCCGAGTGGTGCCAACGGTGGTGATCTCGGTTGGTTAACACCCACCGAGTGTGCGCCGGAATTTGCCAAGGAGATATTCGGCCACAGCGAGGTGGGGGTGTTGCCAAGACTGGTGCACAGTCGGTTTGGTTTGCATGTTGTTGAAGTCGTGGCACGTGACGCTGGCACCACCCAAGCATTCGAGGTGGTGCGTGGTGCGGTTGAAATGGCGCTGCGGCAGACCACCTATGTGACCGCATTGCGCCAGTATTTGCAGGTGTTGGCGGGCGCGGCGAAGGTGCAGGGTGTCGCGCTTGAAACGGCCGATTCACCGTTGGTGCAGTGACCACGCGTCGAAATTTCTTCGGCGTCCGGCATGGGATTGCTGTAACCGGATCGCCAACGATCATTTTTTTAACGACATTGAGATTGAATGGTTCTTGATCCGGTTGTGGGTTTTTTTCTGCTGGGGCTGGTCGCCGGTTTGCTGCGCTCGGACTTGAAGTTGTCGTCGGGGCTTTCCGACACACTCAGTATTTATCTGTTGATTGCCATTGGCCTCAAGGGTGGCATCGAATTGGCCCATGCCAGTGTTGGCCAACTCGCCCTGCCGATCATGGTTGCGGTGTTGATGAGTATTGGTACCCCACTGGTGGCCTATCCCATTCTCAGGCAGTTTGGACGGCTGGGGCGTCCGGATGCGGCATCGATCGCGGCACACTACGGTTCGGTGTCAGTGGTCACGTTTGCGGTGGGGACGTCGTATCTTGCGCGGGCGGGGGTCAGCTACGAAGGCTACATGTCGGTGCTGCTGGTATTTCTGGAGTTCCCGGCGTTGATCATCGGTGTGTTGCTCGCCAAAGGCGTCAGCCGCGATACCAAATGGCGGGTGCTGGCACACGAAATTCTGGCCGGCAAAGCCATCATCTTGTTGGTGGGCGCGTTGCTGATTGGTTGGATATGGGGTGCCGAGGCGAATAATTCGCTCGCCAAGTTTTATGGCGATATGTTCAAAGGCTTTCTGTCATTGTTCCTGCTCGGCATGGGCGTGGTCACGGCGTCCCGGCTGGATGATTTAAAACGCGCCGGACCATTCTTGATCGGCTTTGGCATCCTGCTGCCGCTTGTATCCGCTGTTGGCGGCATACTGATTGGACTGCTGCTGGGGTTATCCGTGGGTGGCACCACTATTCTCGCCGTGTTATACGCCAGTGCATCATACATCGCCGCCCCGGCGGCCATGCGTATTGCCATTCCGGAGGCGAATCCCGCCCTGTCACTGGGGGCGTCACTGGGGGTGACCTTTCCATTTAACGTGTTGATTGGTATTCCCCTGTACTATCAAATGGCCCAATGGGCATATCAGATATCGGGAAAATGATGAGTGACCATCGGATCAAACTAGTCGTGCTGATTTGTGAGGAGGCGCTCGAAAGTATTGTGCTGCCGGCGTTATTGGCGGCCGGTGCCCAAGGCTACTCCATTTGTGAGGCGCGGGGACGTGGCAATAGGGGGGTGCGTGATGCACGCTGGTTGCTGTCATCCAACATTCGCATTGAAATATTGTGTAACGAACCGGTCGCGCGGCGTATTGTTGATTTGGTACACAAGGAATATTCAGCCAACTATGGCTTGGTTGTGTATATGCTGGATGTGGAAGTCAACCGCAGCGACAAGTTTTGATAGCAGCCGATGGCGATGGCGATGTCAATGTCAACCTGGCATCGTGGCGTAAATCAACTGCAGCCAGCGGGTCGATTCGACACCTTATTCGATCACAATAATTTCGCCGTCCCGATCAAACGGGATGTATCCGCCAAGCAAGCCGGCTTTGACATTCGCCACCATGATTTCAAGCCAGTGGTTGATGGCCGGGGCGGAGGGTTCATTGCCGACAATGCCGGAGAGTGACGACACAAATACAATGCGCCAATTGTGTTTGAACTGTTCTGACTCCTGCAGCAGGTCGGCAAATCCGCTTATGTCGTTCGGCGATTTATCCGCAAACATAATCGGCGCCAGTGCGCCGCCCTGATTGGCCTCGAAATTTTTTCGCTGTTCAGGCGTAGCGTCGTCCGGTAATTCGGTGGTGACAAACACAAACAGCAGACGTTGTGGCTGCTCCTGTTGTCTGGCGGCGTTTAACAAGTCATCAAAGTTGGCGATGGACACGGGTGGTTCTTTCTTGAAAATGGATGTGGCAATGGGCGGAGAATCGGCAAGGTGTTTCATTTTACTGGTCAGGCACGATTCCCGCCACGACGCGTTTTTTTCGGCATGGCCGGCAAATAGTTTTTGCGGAGATACGCCAGCCGTAGTCTTGTTCAGGTGCGCACACCAGGGCTATCCATAGCCGCAACAATGGTTGACCCATCGCAAACAGGGTTGTGCCAGCAAAGGTTATGCTGAGACACGATTTTTCACCGTTGATTTTTTCCTCATGCCTACCTTGATCCAAATTGAAAACCCGCGCCAGCCTTCACCTGGCAAACGACGTTTTGCCCTGTGGGAATTGGGTTTCCGTCCGTTTTATTTATTGGCGAGTGTGTTCGCCGCCCTGTCGATTGCCCTGTGGACGCTGCAATATGTCGGTTTCTTGCGTCTGCCCTATCTTTCCGGCGCGCACTGGCATGCGCACGAAATGTTGTTCGGGTTTGCTCTTGCCGTGGTGGTGGGATTCTTATTGACGGCCGGGCGCAATTGGTCGAATCAGCCGACCCCCACCGGTTGGACGTTGGCAGCATTGGCGGCACTTTGGGTTGCCGCGCGCATTCTGGTATTGACGCCGTACGGCTGGGCCGCCGCAGTGGCCAACACCGCCTTTCCGTTGGCCGCCGCCATTGCCTTGGCCATTCCGTTTTACAAAGCGCGCAATCAGCGCAATTATTTTTTTGTGCTGCTGTTGGTGTTGATGGCGGTGGCATCGCTGTTGGTGCATCTGACACACTTGCGGGTGATCACCCTGCCAGGCTGGATCGGACTTCAGATCGGGCTCAACATCCTGCTCTTCATCATGGTGGTGATGGCGGGGCGGGTGATGCCGATGTTCACCAACAATGGTGTGATGGGCGCCAAGGCAAGCCGGCAGCCGCTGCTCGAAAAACTATCCTTGGGCGCAGTGTTGGCTTTATTGGTCGCCGATCTGTTTCAACTCAATGCTATTGCCCTGTCGATATTGCTGTCCATCGCTGCGCTCGCGCATTTGTTACGTTGGTGGCGGTGGCAGCCATGGACAACAACCGGCGTGCCGATTGTGTGGATTCTGCATGTGGCCTATTTTTGGATTCCTGTTCATCTTGCGCTGCGCGCACTGGCAGCGATGGGTGTGATCGGTGTATCTGCCGCCACCCACGCGCTGACCGTTGGTGCGGCGGGCTGTTTGATCATTGGTATGATGACCCGCACGGCGCGCGGTCATACCGGCTATCCCTTGCGGGCAGATCGTATGGATGTGGTTTGTTATCTGTTGATTTTGACGGCGGCGGTGGTACGTGTAGGCTTGCCGTTATTGATGCCATCGATGACTGTGTTTGCCTTGGTATGGTCGTCCATCTTTTGGTCGTTGGCCTTTGCGCTCTACGCTATTCACTATTGGCCAATGCTGAGTCGGGCGCGACTGGATGGCAAGGCCGGCTGAAGCTATTGACAATGCCCACACCGCCATGGAAATAAAAGTGAAACATCAATAGGGTAGACGTTTTCAAAGCATAAATGCTTGAAACGGCAAGCGGGACAATGTGTTTGCCAAGGTGCTTTGCCAATAGATGGATAGGCGAGCGCAAACTCGCGATCAGTTTGCCATGTCGATTGATCGCCAAAAATTGACGCGCCAATGTTCACGCCTGGTCCACGCCCGGTCGACACCCGTCCGCATATGATCTAAATCACAACCAATGCAATTAGGTGCCTGGTTTGATTCAAAACCCGTTGACGCCACTATAGGCGGTAGATATTGTGATGCTTCACACCTATAGGTAGATATTGCATGTTCGAAAACGCAGGCAGAATTGATCTCAAAACGATGTCCATGCGGCGCGTGATCAAACGGAATCGCACCGCAGTGCAGTTTGATGCGCAAAAAATAATTCAGGCGCTTGTGAAGTCGGGGCAGGCAACAGGCGAATTCGGCCAGAAAACCGCGCTCGACATTGGCGATGCGGTGATGCAAACGCTGGCCAAGCGTTATGCGCATGATTCGGCAAGTGTGGAGAATATTCAGGACATTGTCGAACGACAACTGGTTGAGCAAGGGTATTTTGTCACCGCCCGTGCTTATATTGTTTATCGAGAACAGCATCGTCGGCTGCGGACCGACCGGGCGTGCGTGGTTGATGTCGTCAGTTCGGTGAATGAATACCTGCAACAACTCGATTGGCGGGTAAATGCCAATGCCAATCAGGGCTATTCGCTGGGTGGGCTGATGCTCAATGTGTCCGGCAAGGTCATCGCCAATTATTGGCTGACCCACGTCTATCCGCCGGAAGTTGGTGCGGCGCATCGTGATGCTGATTACCATATCCACGATCTTGATATGCTTGCCGGTTATTGTGCCGGATGGTCGCTGCGCACTTTTCTGCATGAGGGCCTCAATGGTGTGCCGGGGAAAACCGAGGCAAAACCACCCAAGCATTTGTCCAGTGCGGTCGGCCAGATTGTAAATTTTTTGGGAACACTGCAAAACGAGTGGGCCGGTGCGCAGGCGTTTAGTTCGTTTGATACCTATATGGCGCCGTTTGTGCGCAAGGACAAACTATCCTACCGGCAGGTAAAACAATCCATTCAGGAGCTGATCTACAACCTGAACGTGCCGTCTCGTTGGGGTACCCAGACGCCGTTCACCAACCTGACATTTGATTGGACCTGCCCGGAAGATTTGCGCGAGCAGATCCCCTGCATTGCCGGCGAAGAAATGCAATTTCGTTATGGCGACTTACAAACCGAAATGGATGTTATCAACCGCGCATACATCGAAGTCATGATGGAGGGGGATGCCAAAGGACGCGTATTCACTTTTCCAATTCCAACCTACAACATCACGCCGGATTTCGACTGGGAGCATCCGAATACGGACCGGTTATTTGACATGACCGCCAAATATGGATTGCCATACTTTCAAAATTTTCTAAATTCGGAACTGAAGCCGAACATGATTCGCTCGATGTGTTGCAGGCTGCAATTGGACATGCGCGAGTTGCTCAAACGCGGCAACGGTTTGTTTGGC
This sequence comes from Burkholderiales bacterium, assembly GCA_043737175.1. Lineage (GTDB taxonomy): Bacteria > Pseudomonadota > Gammaproteobacteria > Burkholderiales > Usitatibacteraceae > UKL13-2. Next base: position 3,783 of record JAYTBF010000260.1, on the reverse strand, counting down.
TCAGCCGAGCAAACCGGTTCGCTCGGCGTGGTGACACTGAATTGCGCGCGACTTGGTTATCAATATCAAGGTAATGAGTCCGCCCTGCTGGCGCGGGTTGACCAATTGATGGTTTTGGCAAAAATCAGCCTGGAAATAAAACGCAAAGTGATTCAGGAGCATATTGACGCCGGACTATTTCCCTACACCAGACGCTATCTGGGTACGTTGCGTAATCATTTTGCGACCATCGGCGTAAACGGGATCAACGAATTGATTCGTAATTTCACCGGTGATGAAGAAGATATCGCCACGCCATGGGGTCATGATTTTGCACTGCGTTTGCTGGACCATATTCGTGCACGCATTGTGGAATTTCAGGAAGAGACCGGCCATTTGTACAATCTGGAGGCCACTCCCGCCGAGGGGACCACCTACCGGTTTGCCAAGGAAGACGTAAAGCGCTTTCCGGACATCCTGCAGGCGGGGTCAGTCGACATGCCGTATTACACCAACTCGTCACAGTTGCCGGTTGGATATACCGATGACCCATTTGAAGCGCTGGAGCGCCAGGATCCACTGCAACGCAAGTACACAGGTGGCACGGTGTTACACCTTTATCTTGGCGAACGGGTGTCGACATCGGCTGCTTGTCGTGAACTGGTGAAGCGTGCCTTCACGCGCTTTCACCTGCCTTACATTACCGTGACACCGGCATTCTCCATTTGTCCGAACCATGGATACCTTGCGGGTGAACATGCATATTGCCCGAAATGTGACGACGCAATCCTCGCAAAAAAACGACGCGCCAACAACGATACCGAAATCAGATCCGAAGGAGAATTCGCATGACAACAAAACGCAATGCGGCTATCAGGACCGACTACTCTTCGACCAACAGCCACCCGTTATTGTCCAATGCGGAACGCCAGCCGTGTGAAATCTGGACGCGGGTGATGGGCTATCACCGGCCCGTCTCGTCATTCAACGTCGGCAAAAAAGGTGAATTTTACGAGCGCAAATATTTTGTAGCCGAGAAAAAATCCCATGCTTAGAGTAGCGGGTCTGACCAGACTGTCTACAACCGACTTCCCCGGCTTGCTGGCTGCGGTCGTGTTTGTGCAAGGTTGCGCATGGCGTTGCCGCTATTGCCACAATCCAGAGATTCAATCGCGCCTGCAGGTGCCGATCATGTCGTGGCAGTCGATTTTGGATTTTCTGGATCTTCGCCAGGGTCTGCTGGATGCGGTGGTGTTTTGTGGTGGCGAACCGACGGTTGATCGTTATCTGGTCGCGGCCATAAAACAAGTTCGGCAACGTGGTTTCAAGATTGGACTACACACCGCGGGCATCTATCCAGAACGGTTACGCGCCTTGTTGCCGTTGCTCGATTGGGTTGGATTCGATGTGAAGGCGCCGTTTGCAGATTATGCGGCGACCACCGGTGTGGCTACCAGCGGCACCAATGCGCAGGCCAGTTTGAGATACCTGCTCGCATCAGGCGTTTCGCATGAAGTGCGCACCACCTATCACCCGGATTTGATGTCGACGGAAAAATTGAAATCAATGGCAACGTCGCTGCAACAAGACGGTGTGGCGACGTTTGCGTTGCAGGAATTCAGGCCACACGGCTGCGTCGATGACACACTCGCTTCGTACCCACCCGCGCTTGCCGTCGAGGATATCGATCATCTGCGCGCGCAATTTCCGACTTTCGTTCTGCGACAAGCAAATTGATGGCGTGACTCAAATTGGGCTGTCGGCAGACATTTTTTTGGGTTTGTGTGATTTGGATCATGGTTGGACCGCCCGGTGTCCGAATGTCGTCGCGATAGCTCATTAAACTCGCAGCTAGACCAAATTTCAAAGCACTTAATGATGAATTTTCAGGAAGACACAGCCGGTGCAGACGGTGCGGATCCGGCACCAGCCTCAGCCACACTTGAACGCAATCCAGCGTGGCATGAGCCGATGAAGCTGGTTTGTCCCGCCGGGTCGTTGCCGGCGTTAACTGCAGCGGTTGACAATGGCGCGGACGACGTTTACGTCGGTATTCGCAATGAAACCAATGCGCGCAATTTCCCCGGTCTTAATTTTAATGAAGAGTCGATGCGCGACGGGATTCGTTACGCCCATGCGCGCAACGTAAGGGTGCTGATGGCTTTGAATACTTATCCGCAGCCATCCAGCTGGAAAAAGTGGCTGCGGGCGGTGGATGTTGCCGCCGACTGTGGCGCGGACGCGATCATCGTCGCGGATATGGGCCTGATGAACTATGCCGCCAACAAATATCCGCAATTGCGTTTACACCTTTCGGTGCAAGCGTCGGCGACAAATTATGAGGCGATTAATTTTGTGCACCATCGTTTCGGCATCACCCGCGCAGTGTTGCCGCGTGTGTTGTCTGTTCAGCAAATTGCCCATGTCATCAATAACACGCCGGTGGAAATTGAGGCGTTTGGATTTGGCAGCCTCAGCATCATGGTCGAGGGACGTTGTGCAATGTCCTCCTATGCAACCGGCGAATCACCCAACACTCACGGTGGCTGTTCGCCGGCGAAGGCGGTGCGTTGGGAGCATAAACCGGAATCGCTTGATTCCCGGCTTGGGTCGGTTTTGATTGATCGTTTTAAAACCGGTGAGCGTCCCGGTTATCCGACCTTATGTCGGGGTCGCTTTCGCGTCAATGACGACACCTACTATGCATTTGAGGAGCCAACCAGTTTGAATACGCTTGAGTTACTGCCGACATTGCGGGACGCTGGGGTGCGGGCAATCAAAATTGAGGGGCGACAGCGTAGTCCTGCCTATGTCGCGCTGGTCACGCGGGTTTGGCGCGATGCCATCGATGCGTGCCATTTGCTGCCTGAATCCTATCAGGTGCGAGACGACTGGCAGGCGGCGCTGGCGAGGGTCGCGGAGGGCAATCAGTGCACGCTTGGTGCCTATCACCGGACATGGAAATGACGGCCGCAGGTACCAGGCTCGCGCAGTTGTCACTTGGCCCGTTGCTCTACTATTGGCCGCGCCAAAAAATACTTGAATTTTATGAGCAGGTCGAGTTGTGGCCGGTTGATAGTGTTTACCTCGGCGAAACCGTTTGCAGCAAACGATTTGAGCTGCGATTGAGCGACTGGTTGCAGATCGCCAGACGGCTTGCTGACAAGGGCAAGAGGGTGGTTTTGTCGACCTGTGAGCTTATCGAATCAGAAGCGGATCTGCGTACGCTCCGCAAAATTACCGGTAATGGTGAATTTCTGGTCGAAGCCAATGATCTGGGTGCTGTGCATATGCTGGCGGGCAAAACGCCATTCGTGGCCGGCCCGTTTCTTAATATTTATAGCGGCATGTCACTGGCGTTTTTTCATCGCCTCGGTGCAAGTCGCTGGGTGATGCCGATTGAACTGAGTCACGCAGGATTAGACGACGTGTTGCGCGATGTGGTGCGCGATATGAACCTGAACATTGAAACAGAGGTGTTTTCGTATGGTCGTTTGCCGCTGGCGGTCTCGGCACGTTGCTTCACCGCCCGTTACCATAATTTATCAAAAGACGATTGTGGTTTTCGTTGCCTGGAAAACCCGGATGGACTCACCGTGTCTACCCAGGATGACGAATCGTTTTTGGCGTTGAATGGGTTGCAAACACAATCTGCGCGAGTCTATAACTTGATCAATGATGTGGCGGACATGATCAAAACCGGCGTGAATCATATTCGTATTAGTCCGCAATCCGCGCAGACCGGTGAGGTGGTCGCCCGGTTCGACGCCGCCATTGGTGCGACGCTGAGTGGCACCGCTGCGC
>JAYTBF010000259.1:0-8574 GCA_043737175.1 Burkholderiales bacterium | reverse complement strand
CAAATGCCGGTAAACCGCTTGCATTATTGGTCGGCCCGGAGGGCGGTTTTAGCGATGTCGAGGTTGTCGCCGCCGTCGCCAAAGGCGCAACCGTAGTGTCACTTGGCCCACGCGTGTTGCGCACCGAAACGGCGGGTTTGGCGGCACTGGCGATACTGCAATCGACGCTGGGTGATATCTAGCGTTAGATGGTTTTTTTCGGCGCGAAATTACTGTAATTGCCGCCTTGAAAAAAAACCATAGTGCGCAAGCACGAGTCACGACTAGTGATAGCTGAATCTCGCTTTACTGTCGATCGCTGTAAGTGTTACCTCCAACTCCTGCCGTTTGCCATCGTACTCGATGGGCACCAGAATTTTTAGCCAGTTTCCCCTGCCGCTTTCGGTGTAGTCCAAAGATTTTTTGTCGTTGTTGATGTTGAATAATTGGCCGTTTGGATAGAGGCCAGAAAAATCCACAACGAATCCAAATGGCGTGCCAGCGACGGTTGGTGCGGCGCAAACGGATGGTGCCACGATGAAGTCCTCGTTACCTTGATTTATTGGTAGTTTTGCAACCTTGACGTCAGGGACTACTCGGGGTCGTTTAACGCGTAGAGGAACATTTTTCGGTTGAAAATTAGATAGCAGCCGTGCTTGGTCAAATCTGAAGCAAACAGGCTCTCCCACATTGCTCCGAAAAAAATATCCAAAACTATTAGGGCCAACGCCGACCCTTAATTCAAACAATTTTCCTTCGTAATGTACATTGCCAAAAGGCGATGCTGCCTGCGGATGGCGCTTTTTTAATATTTCGCCTGGACTAGCCTGCCACTCACGTCCGGTCGCGTCACGGCCCTTAAGTTGAATGTCAAAATCAACATCGACAATGACGGTGCGCATGGATGCGCAGCTGACTAAACCAATGGCCAACCACAGACATAGCAACGCCCTTAGCAAAACGGCAAATGTCGCGGATTTCAAGATTGCCTCCATGGGCTCAATTCGATGGCAAAGGTTAGCAGGATTCTGTCGGACACAAGGACGGATAGGCGCAGACTAGCACTCCTTTCGATCACACCAGTTGCGAGTCTGAATCCAGAAATGGACGCTGGGTGACCTAGGCTGATAAAATTCCAGTTGACCCGGCAATGGCTGCCGACACCCAAATCGCTTTAAGCTGCATTTTTATGACCTCGAATTTTGAGGCGACCTTCACCCCCTTCTTACTCCATGGCCAAGTCCGACACTAAAAAACTCGAAGTATTCGTCAAGTGGTTTCGCTCGGCGACGCCGTTTATCCACGAGTTCGGTGGCCGCACCATTGTGATTGCCTTTGGTGGCGAGGTGTTGACCGATGGTGAGATGATTCAGCTTGCACACGATATCAATGTTTTGGTGAGCCTGGAGATTCGTGTGGTGTTGGTGCACGGCACCCGTCCACAGGTTGAGGATCAATTACGCCAGCACGGTGTGGCGTCACGATATGTGGAAGGCCGCCGTGTGACCGATGCCGACGCGCTCAAGTGTGTCAAAGAAGCCAACGGCATTGTGCGTATGGAAATCGAAGCAACCTTATCGACTGAATTGGCCAATTCGCCGATGGCGGGCGCCGATATTCGTGTGGCCTCGGGAAACTTTATTACCGCCAAACCATTTGGTGTGCGAAATGGTGTCGATTTTATGCACACCGGTGAAGTACGCAAGGTGGACGTTGAAGGCATCAACCGGCGGCTCGATGACGATGAAGTGGTGTTGTTGTCGCCGATCGGTTTTTCGCCAACGGGGGATATTTTTAATTGCACACTCGAAGACGTGGCAACTTCGGTGGCGATTGCCATCAAGGCTGAAAAACTTATTTTCCTGACCGAGACCATGGGTGCGACCGACAGTCGCGGCAAACTCATCAGCGAAATTACCGCATTACAAGCAAAGGATTTATTGGCGGGCTCCACACAAGCAGAAGACATTCGTTACTATCTGCCGGCGGCGATGCGCGCGGTGCGTGACGGCGTGAAGCGTGCGCATATGATCAGCCGGCATATTGATGGCGCACTATTGATGGAGCTGTTTACCCATCACGGTATTGGCACCATGGTGGTGTTGGAGTCGCCGGAAAATTTGCGTAATGCCACCGCCGCCGATGTCGACGGGATCTTGGCATTGATTGATCCATTGGCCGAGCGCGGGGTGCTGGTGGCGCGCTCACGAGCATCGATTGAAAAGGATCTCGATCAATTTGTGGTGCTGGCGCACGACGAAGAAGTCATTGGTTGTGCGGCCATGAGTCCGTTTGCAGGCGAAAAAATTGCCGAACTCGCGTGTCTGGCGGTCAATCCGTTTTATCGCGACGGCGGACGTGGTGAGCGTATCCTTGGCCATATTGAAAAACGTGCCAAGGCGCACAATATAAAAACCCTGTTTGTGTTGTCGACACAAACAACCCAATGGTTTGTCGAGCGTGGATTCGCGGTGGCAGATATCAATGCCTTGCCGGAGTCGCGGCGCGCACAATACAACCACGAACGTAAATCGAAAATTTACACCAAATCGATTTAAGATTTTTTAGCCCGTTACCTCATTAACTACTGGAATCGCCATGTCTCGTACTATCCAATGCGTCAAACTCAAAACCGAAGCCGAGGGAATGGATTACCCGCCGTATCCCGGCCCGATTGGCAAACGACTTTATGAAGAAGTTTCCAAACAAGCGTGGAAAGAATGGCTGGAGCATCAAAAGCGGTTGGTGAATGAAAACCGCTTGAATCTGGCCGATCAAAAAGCGCGCAAGTATTTGGAAGAACAAATGGTCCGACACTTTTTTGGTGACGGTGCCGATCAAGCGATGGGATTTGTTCCGCCGACACCAACGTAATCCGGGCCGTCACAGCAAAGCGTCGTTCGTCGGCAATAGTTTCGGCGGATGAAACGGCGACACAATCATCCGCTGCAAAAACAGGCCTCGTGATCCGGCGTCAGCGGCCCACTTTATATTGGCGCATTGGTCGTGAGGGGGTCGCGGGTCACATCCGGATTGGTTGCAATGGATGCATTGGCTTCAATCACCAAGGGCAGGTTAAGGCTCCGCCACAGGCCGACGGGATACATGCCGCGCCGTAACAAGCGGCCGGCGACCATAAAAACAATGCGCGCAATATCCGCCACCGGCCGAAAATGACTCGGCCGTGCCAATGTTGGGTAAATGCCGGGGATGGCCACCGCAATACTGTGCACCCCAATTGCCCCGGCTGCGATTAAAATTTCACTCTCGAAAACAAACCCGTTCCAACTGACGTCACGACGGGTTAGTTTTTTGAGAAGGAACGCAGGGTACACCCGGAACCCGGATTGGGTATCGGCGATGGGATATCCCGACGCCCACGAAATCCCAAAGCGGGCACACTGATTGGCGTAGTAACGACGCGGCGGAAAGTTTTGTTTATCGTGCAAACGTGCACCGATAACGATATGTCGAGGCGACCGTTCGGAGGCAGCCAATAAATTGGGGATGTCCTCAGGCAAATGCTGTCCGTCACCATCGAGCGTGACAACAAACTCGGCGCCGTGGGCCAGTGCGTAATCAAAGCCCCGCCACAAACTTGCCGCCTTGCCGATGTTAGATTCATTACGTAATACCACCACCGGCAAATCGGCGATCAATTCACTGGTCGTATCCGATGAGCCGTCATCAACGATCACCACCGCGGCTGCAAATTTCAGCGCCCGTTCGGTCAGATCGCGAATGGTTAAGGCTTCGTTAAACGCGGGAATGACCACAACTATATTGGTGATTGGATCGGACATAGGGGCATGATTGGTTGGTTGACGCTCGATCATACAACTATTTATCCGCTGCGCCCGTTTGAGTTCGCCGACGCCAGCGGTAAAACCACGACGGCCCGTCTGCCACTTCGCCAAACGTGCCGAGGCCTACTCGTTACGTTCGACGCGAACACTCGATTGCAGTAGTGGCAAGGTCAGGGCAAACCCAATCGACAGGTTGTTGCGACGTCCCACCAACGGACTCGACTTAAAACTTGCGCCGTTGATCACGTCGTATTTGACGAAGCCCACCGCGTGAAACGACTCAAATCGTCGCGACATCGCGACAATAAATTGCAGGCCAGAGTAACCAGCCGATGCACGGTAGGCCGGTCGCCCTGGCAGGGCGTGCGCCGGGGCAACGTCGTAAAAATGCTGGTGATATTTTTTGTCGCCAAACAGGGCGCCCGCCACCAGTCCTACCCGCCATCCATAAAAGGATTTGATGTCGAGGTTGACGTTGGGGTTGGCGAGAATGCCGGCGTTTTGTACCGATCGAAAATCACTGGCAATCACGGCACGCAACGGCAGCCGGATGACCAGTTTGGATTGTGAATCTTCCGCCATCGTCAAATTGAGTGTCGGGCCGATCTCCAACGTGGGATTGAGATCCGGCATACCACGACGGGCGCCATTGTCACTGCTGCGAACCGGCACCGAGCCATTGATGGACACCTCAACTTCGGCGCGCCGGCCTTGATAGATCAAGCCACGTATTTTTTCCCGGTCAACTTGGAAAAGTTCACCCCGGTAAACAAAGGTCGGAATCGGCAGCAGGTAGTTATGCCGACTATTGGAACCCCGGTAGTCTGGAAAGCTGATGGTAGCCGCCCCGGCACCGACCTCCCATAGCGGCAACATCTCGGCACAGACTGATAGCGCATGTGTGCTCGACACCGTGCCAACCATCAGCGCCCAAACCATGACGCTACATCGATGGTTACGACTCACTTGGGTTCGATCGATACGTTGATATCATGCCGGCGTTTTCGCCAGGCACGAAACGATGCGCTGAAGTCGGCCAAAAAATTCAGGTAGTAGATGACGCGAAATAAATACAATCTTGGCCGCACCGGTCCGACCCGAAACACGTCGCCCGCAAGCAACGACACCACCGCGGATTGCACACCAAATACATTTCGGGGTGCCATAAAAAGTTTGCGGATCACCGGTGAAGTCATACGATAAATCAGCCACGAAAAGGTGCCGACGCCGCGGCGTATGGTGCGATCAAATTCGCGGTAGAGTCGCGGCGCGCTCGTATGGTCATTTAATACGCCATCCACCACGTCTGCGCCAAGCATGGCACTGTTCATCGCCAGATAGACGCCGCTGGAAAACACCGGGTCGATAAACGCCCATGCGTCGCCGACCATGAGGTAACTTTCACCCGCCATGCGCTCTGATTGATATGAATAATTTCCGGTCGCGGTCACCGGTTCGGTTAATTCAGCATCAACCAGGCGCCCGCTAATTTCCGGTGCCAGCGCAATGGTCTGCATAAAAAACGTGGTGGGATCCGTGGTGCGGGATTTCATATAGGCGGGCCAGCAGACTGCGCCAACACTGGTGGTGCCATCCTTGAGGGGAATAAACCAGAACCAGCCGTGTTGAAACCAGACAATCGTGATGTTGCCTTCTGCGCTGCCGGTATTTCGGCGCGCATTGCGAAAATGGCCGAACAGGGCCGCGCTGGCGTGTTTTTTGTTTTTTTGTTTGATGCCAAAACGGTCGGACAAAAACGTGTCCCGCCCGGAGGCATCGACCAGAAATTTACTGCGCCAAATCTGTGTTGAACCATCTTCAATCTTTAGCGTGACAATGGTGTCTTGTTGCTGAGCCTGATTGCCGAACTCGACCGACATGGCGCGTGCGCCTTCAAACACGCGCGCGCCTTTGGCCGCCGCATTACGCAGCAACATATGATCGAAGTCCGATCGCCGTACTTGAAACGCATGCGGCCAGCGTTTGTCGAACGCCTCTGAAAACTTGAAAACCACGGTCTTGTCAAGGGCGTGTGACTCAAACTCTGCTGCGTCCTTGCGAATGCCGATTTGATTGAGCTCTTCCCAAACGCCCAGCTTTTGCAAAATCGGCATATTGAGTGGCAGCAGGGATTCGCCGATATGAAAGCGCGGGTGCCGGTCTTTATCAACGACCACAACGTCGCGACCCTTTTGCGCAAGCAGGGCGGATATGGTCGAGCCCGCCGGACCGCAGCCAATGACGAATACCTCGCAGCGACGCTCCGCTTCGGATGTGCTGGAAATTTCGAGTCTAGGCATGGAATGTGTTTGTCTTTTTTAAATTGACGCCGGGATTGGCGCACAACTACGTCATGGCACCGTCAATACTGATGACTTGACCCGATATATATCCGGCATTTTCAGAGCATAAAAAGCTGACCGTCGCGGCCACTTCATCCGGTCGGCCGGCGCGGCCAATCGGCACCAATTGTTTGATACGTTCGATCGGGAAAATTTCCTCGGTCATTGGCGAGGCAATAATACCCGGCGCAACTGCGTTGACGGTAATGCCACGCGAGGCAACCTCCAGTGCCAGCGCTTTGGAGGCGCCGTGTAGTCCGGCCTTGGCCGCCGAGTAATTGACTTGGCCACGGTTGCCAAGCAGGCCGGCGACAGAGGTGATGGTAATAATTCGTCCCCAGCGCGTTTGAATCATCGGCATCAGCAGCGGTTGGGTGACGTTATAAAAGCCGTTCAGACTCACGTCGATCACACGTCGCCAGCGCGCCTCGTCCATGGCAGGCATCAACACGTCGTCGTGGATGCCTGCGTTGTTGATCAGCACCTGAATCGGGCCGGACTTGAGCAGTGCCGTTAGTGCGGTGGTGGTGGCGTTGTGATCACACACGTCAAAGGCGATCGCTTCGGCACTGCCCCCGCCGTTGGACAATTCGGCAGCCAATAATTCTGCTTCTACAAAATGTGTATTGGCATGGACAACAACGTGAAATCCGGCCGCCGATAAGGACCGGCAAATGGCGGCGCCAATCACGCCGCTGCCGCCGGTTACCAAGGCGCGTTTCATCATGACGAACTCCCTTGTTCCTCAATGTACATAAGTGTGAATTGCCCGCTCAACAGCTGTTCGCTGCCGGCCAACACGGCGAAGGAAAAAATTCCCCCTGCTGGGTCGCGGTGTAAAAGTGTTGCTTCAATGACGATTTCTCCGGCGACAGAATCGAGCCACGGTTGCGTGGCGTACACATTTTTGAGCGCCGCCAAGACACCGCTTCGTGGTTCGGCGCCGCTTCGTGGTTCGGCACCGCTACGTGGTTTGGCATCAGCCAACACGAGTGTACCGTGTACCGCCGCGGCTTGTGCGGCATATTCGATGCCGGCTAATGTGGGAAGGCCGGTCGCGCCGCGCAAGGGATTGTCGGCAGCATGGTGTGAATCGGCGGCGCAGCGAATACTGTTTTTATCCCAATGCAGTACCCGATCCAGCAGGCACATATTTCCCGCGTGTGGCAAACGGTCGGCAATGGCTTGTTTGTCTAACACCGCGTCAACTCCAGATCCAGTTCCGGCGAGAGTGGTAACAAAACAGTTTGAGTGGCCGGATCGGCGATCAGTGCCAGTGCGGCAAAACCACGCGCACTGGCGTTGACGTGCCAGGCCAATGGCATCCATTCCGGCCAGGTTGCTTCGCTGCGGCGGGGCACAATGGTCACATTCCAGGTCGCCAGCGGGATGTTCGTTGTGGTGTTGCCGGTAGCTGGCGTCAACACCAAAGCAATTGCGGTGGGTTCCATCACCGGCATCACCGCCGACATCGGTGGAGGCAACGAAGAGTCATAACAAACATAGAGAACGGGTACATTTTCGGCGACCACCTGCGAGACCGCATTGAGCAAACCCGCCGCAAAGCTCCATTCGCCGCGGCAAATACTGCTGGCCGCGCGCGTAGCATTCATGGCGATGCTGTAATAACCGCTCGGTGCGTTATGCACGGAGTTATGGAACTGTGTCGGTGAGACCTCGCGGCTGCCTGCCAACACTTCACACAACTGGTGCGTGATCACGCCCGCGGCCTCGTAGGATGAAAACACCATTGCCATTTCTTGTGGGGTGAGCGTTGTTTGCAGCAGCGCCTGTTCGGCCGCGGCAAGCGCAAGCCGGACAGTTGGGCTGCTGCGCCGCCGTTCCGCGGGTGCCAAACAGGCCGGCTGTGGCGGGTCGAACAAAGTCGAAATGTAGCAACGACGTCCCGACAGCACCTCTTTCGTCACTTCCCAGTCCGCCAAACCGGGTGCCAGCACACCAACGGCGTCAATCGATACGCGCATCATTGGTTGCGACCAAATAACAATGCGCAGTTGCTGCCGCCGAATCCAAAACTGTTGCTCATGACACGATCAACCCTGCAGTGGCGTCCTTCAACAACGATTTCACAGCGGGTTTCGGGGTCCACGTTGTTGGTGGTCGGGCTGCCGGGAATAAAATTGTTTTTAATACAAAGTAGCGCGATTGCCGCCTCGGTGATGCCTGCCGCGCCCAGTGTGTGTCCAGTAAAACCTTTGGTCGACGAACAAGCCGTGGTCGCGCCAAATACGTCGTTCACGGCACGGCCTTCCGCGCGGTCATTGGCCGGTGTCGCCGTGCCATGCAAATTCACGTAATCGATATCAGCCGGTGGGCACCCGGCGCGATCCAGTGCTTCTTGCATGGCGCGGCGGGCACCATCCCCATCAGGATGCGGTGTTGACATATGGTGCGCGTCACTGGTTTCGCCGTAACCTAAAAGAAAC
>JAYTBF010000258.1:0-19027 GCA_043737175.1 Burkholderiales bacterium | reverse complement strand
CCACCACCCTACCTTGATCAAGCACGATCAACCGATCCATCGCCGCGATGGTCGACAGACGGTGCGCAATCGCGACCACGGTTTTACCTTCCATGAGTTTGTAAAGGCTCGCCTGAATCGCAGCTTCGACTTCGGAGTCGAGCGCACTGGTGGCTTCATCGAGCAACAAAATCGGCGCATCCTTTAATTTCACACGGGCAATGGCAATCCGCTGGCGTTGTCCGCCGGAAAGTTTCACACCGCGCTCCCCCACGTGCGCATCGTAGCCACGCCGGCCGGCCGGGTCGGTTAATTGCAAAATAAAGTCATGCGCTTCGGCACGCTTGGCGGCGGCAATCATGTCGTCGTCGGTGGCGTCGGGCCGACCGTAGACGATGTTTTCCCGCACCGAGCGATGTAACAAAGACGTATCTTGCGTCACCATACCGACATTGGTGCGAAGGCTGTCTTGTGTCACGTTGGCCACGTCCTGCCCGTCGATCAAAATGCGGCCGTCGCGAATATCGTAAAAGCGCAGCAACAAATTCACGACTGTAGATTTACCGGCACCCGACCGACCCACCAGTCCGATTTTTTCGCCGGCATGAATGGTCAGGTTGAGTTTTTCAATGACGTTCTGCCCGTCCTCACTGTAAGCAAAACTGACGTTGTCAAAACGAATTTCCCCCTTTGACACCTCCAGCGGTTTGGCGTCAATCGCATCCACCACGGTATGCGGCTTGGAAAGAATGGTCATGCCATCCCGCACGGTGCCGATGTGTTCAAACAGCGCGGCGAACTCCCACATCACCCAATGCGAAATTCCATTTAGTCGCAACGCCATGGCGGTGGCGGCCGCCACGGCACCCACGCCGACCTGCCCTTTGGTCCACAACCATAAAGTCACGCCGGCTGTCGAGGCAATCAACAACACACTCAAAATTTGGTTGATCACTTCAAACGCGGTAATCATGCGCCACTGCCGATAAACCGTGACCATGAATTCTTCCATCGCCGCACGCACATACCCGGCTTCACGATTGGTGTGTGAAAACAATTTCACCGTGGCGATGTTGGTATAGGCATCGGTCACGCGACCGGTCATCAGGGAACGTGCGTCAGCCTGTTGCTGCGCGACCCGCCCCAGGCGCGGCACAAAATATTTAACGGCTAAGGTATATAGCACCAGCCAGCCGGCAAACGGCGCAAGAATCCACAGATCAAAACCACCCACAATCAAAATCATGGTGACAAAATAAATAACCACAAAAACCAATATGTCGGCCACGATCATCCAGACGTCACGCACCGCCAGCGCGGTTTGCATAACCTTGGTGGCGACCCGACCGGCAAATTCGTCCTGATAAAAACTGAAACTCTGACTCAACATCAGCCGGTGAAATTTCCAGCGCAACAACATCGGAAAATTGCCGGCCATGCCTTGATGTTTGAGCGACGCCTGCAACCACACGACAAATGGACTGGCGATCAAGATGGCCGCCAGAATCAGCAAATTGCCGCGTTGATCATCCCACAATGCAGATGGCGCCGTTTTGCCCAGCCAATCGACGATCTGGCCAAGCATACTAAACAAATACGCTTCAAACACACCGATGGCGGCGGTGCATATTGTCATCAGCAATAAATAAACACGCAGCCCCGCCGATGCCGCCCACATAAACGCAAAAAACGTTTTGGGTGTGGGCGCGGGGGGCGCGTCCGGGTAGGGATAAAGAAGTTTTTCGAAATATGCGAACACGGTAATTCCTGCAATTTTTTTGATCAGTTATTTTACGTTGCTTCAAGTTGCACGCAACATCGCCACCATCCCGCATTGATGCGGATGCAGTTGGGGGGATGGTGTGTTCGCACGTACAACACGGACGTACTGAAATCCAGTAATCCCTATCTACGCTGGTGGGACTCGTGGCACACCGATGATTTTTCGGTTGCTGGCTGCTATCGTGACAACGCCGCAATCTATCACATGGAATTCGCCAAGCTTGACAGACGGCACTTATTAAACGTTGAGGAGCACAAAATGAGACCTACTTCGAACAAAACCAGTCGTTTTCACAACTTCAAGCAATGTCTTGTCCTGTCCATTTCCGTTTACGGCATAACCACGGCACCTACGGTCCTGGCCCAGACCACCAAGGTACCGACTCAAGCGGAACGTGATCGCGACGCGTTGCGGCAATTTCCGGAAGTGGATCGCGCGGTCAAAAGCGTAGCGCCAATCATTGATCGCTCCGCACGCGACCATGCCGAAAGGAGCGCAAGCATTGCAACCGGCAATAAAGCAACCGTCAGCAGCCGTGATCGTCCGGCATCGAGCCCAATTGCTTCACCGGCCCACAATCGCGGCGCAATTGATGTGGTGTCACCAAACATGGGAAAAGACGCCGCCCGTATCAGCAAACAGGTTGGGCCGGGCTACACCACGATTCACGAGCAGCCCAAACGCGTGCCGCCCGCACAGGGTAAGTCATACGACACACATACGGTTTACTCGGGGGGCACCTCAAACAAGCCGCCGCGCGCCACGGCTGAACATGTGCACATTCAACCTGAATTTAACAAGCGTTTGCATGAAGCGGCCAATCCACCACCGGCAAAATCTCAGGCAGGCAAACCTTCCTCGTCACCCAGGCCGGCGACAAGCAGTCAAAAATCGCCAACTAATAAATAGTCACTCGCACAGCCTCGGCAATCATTCGCGTCTCGGTGAAATTTGCAGTAATCAGCATGCCGTCGTCAATTCTCAATCATCTGATTACTGAATGGGGCTGCTCGAAACTACAAATACCCGTCGTCCCTGCCCCCACCTTAGAACATGCTGAGGCAGGGGTCAAATTTCTGCTGCGGTAACAATGGCATACAAAAATTGGATACCGGCCTTCGCCGGTAAAGGGCCGGTTATTGACCGCTCCAAAATGTAAACTCGCCTACCCACGAGCACTTTCAGACATTATTGCCGGAAACCGCGCGCCCACTGGCGTTTTTGACTAATTTTATGAGCTGCACGACAACATCGAACATCCCGCCTTGTGACGCGCCCAATCCGGACGTTTCGCCGCAAATGCTTCCCACCCCGGCTGTTCGTCATACGGATGCCGCATGACCTCAAGCAAGGTGTGAAGCATGCTGGTGTCACCGGCAGTGGCATCGTCGATCACCTGTTGGGCGAGATAGTTTCGCAACACATAACAAGGATTAAACCGGCTCATACGACTGGCACGTTCGTAATCGGATAAGCCGTCTTCGGTTATGCGCACAACGTATCGCGCCAGCCAGGCATCAAATTGCGGCGCGAATTCTTCGCGAAGCTCGTCCCGATAAAACGCCCCGACCATCAACTCGCGGTTCGTGTTTGCGTCATTCGACACGATGGTCACCTTGGCCAACTGGCGAAAAAATATGGTCATGTCAACTTCGGCATCACGCATCAGATTAAACAATTCATTGACCAGCGTGGCGTCACTATCCTTCCATTCGATCAAACCCAGTTTGCCGGCAAAATTTGTTCGGGTGGCATGGGTATACACATCATCAAATCTGTCCATGCCGTCGTTCATCAAGCCCAGCAAATGATCGGCTTCGGCTGATTTCTCCGGTGCCAACATCATCAATGCACTCGCGAGTCTCTCGAGATTCCATCGGGCAATCTCCGGCTGGCGGCCAAAACAATAACGTTTGCCCTCGGCGTCGGTGGTGTTTGGTGTCCAGCCCGGATCAAAATTGTCAATCCAGCCATAGGGGCCGTAGTCAATCGTCAATCCAAGAATCGACATATTGTCGGTATTCATCACGCCATGCACAAAACCGACACGCATCCAATCGGCCACCATCACTGCGGTGCGTGCGGCGATTTCGCCAAACCAGACACCCACTCGTTCGGCTGGATCGGATGGTAACGACAAATCCGAATAGTCACGCTCAATGGTGAAATCCACCAGTTGTTGAAGCAACGCGGTTTCGCCACGCGCCGCCAATATTTCAAAGTGCCCAAATCGGGTGAACGACGGCGCGACCCGGCAAACAATCGCGCCAGGTTCATCCTTGGCATGACCGTCATAAAACATATCGCGCACCACAGCATCACCCGTAGTGACCAGACTCAACGCCCGGGTTGTCGCGATGCCCAAATGAAACATGGCCTCGCTACATAAAAATTCGCGGATCGACGAACGCAACACCGCACGGCCATCGGCGCGACGGGAGTATGGTGTCGGCCCGGCACCCTTGAGTTGTAACTCCCAGCGCTGGCCTTCATCTGTCACCACCTCGCCCAAATAAATTGCGCGGCCATCGCCCAGCTGCCCCGCCCAATTGCCAAATTGGTGGCCGCCATAAACCGTTGCATAGGGTGCGCTTCCCGGCAAAATCGCATTGCCCGCCAACGCATCAACAATCGCGTGCATGGCCGCATCGTCCAAACCAAGTGTGGTCGCCATTTCACGCGAATAAATCAGTAACGCGGGCGCATTAACTGGCGTCGGTTGCACGGCCGACCACATCACACCGCTGACTTGGCGGGTGAAGTTTTTTGTTTCCGGGTCGCCCGGCAGCGCCCGTAAAAAGCTGTTGTCAAATTTCAGCACGGCAAGATCACAGTTGAACGAACAAACCTCATTATGACCCCGCCCGCGTAACCGGCAGGGCAAAGGCGCGCAAAACTTCCGGCGTTTGATTACTCATTGCCCATTGCGCGACGGCCTCGCCGATGGCCGCCGAGTGTTTAAAACCGTGACCAGAACACGCTGATACCACAATCGTGTCCGCCGCATGCGGCAGGCGATCAATTATAAAATTTGCAGTCGGTGTACTGGTGTACAAACAGGTTGCGGTCCGCACACAGCGTCCGGCTACGCCGCGCAGTTTCCCCGCCACATGGCGATGAAACATGTCGGCGATCTCATCAGGGCTCACCTGCCGATTGGTGGCGTCCGCCGTGGTTTCAAATTCATTTTGTTCGGCTGCCACTTTGATGGCGCGTACACGTCCATCCGTGTCGATTGCGGGGAAACCGTAAAAGGCGTCATTCGCACCGCTTCCCCATAACCAGATAAATACCGGAAAGTCCTCAGGCGCGTAGGAAGTCGAGCCGTCGAGTTCAAACCAGAATAACACCTGACGCCGCACGGTTAGTTTGCTGTTTATTGTTGGCAACAACTGCGGTGCCCATGCCCCAGCCGCCACGATGGTCGTGCCCGCCGCATAACGCCCACGATTGGTTTCCACCACCGTTTGACCACTGATGTGCCGAATGTTTTGAACCGTTTCACCAATTTGCAACAATGCGCCATATTGTCCGGCCAATTGCAATTGGGCATGCACGCAGGTTTCAGGCTTGAGATAACCCGCGCTCGGCTCAAAATAGGCCGCTTCGTTACCGGCCAAAATAAATTGTGGAAAACGCGCCGTTATTTCATTGGTATTTAATCGCTCATGGGCAATGCCGTATTGTTTGGCAGCGGCAATGGTGTTGCCCAAAAAATCGACTTGCTCATGCAAATGATTTGCCTGACCAGCGGGTGTGATGACGATGCCACCACAGGTGTGCAACAACGACTCACCGGTCTGTTGTTCAATCTCGCGCCACAATTGATGGGAACGTATGGCAAGTGGCACAAACTGCCGCCCTTCGCCAATTGCCAGCCGCGTGATACGGGATTCACCGTGGGTCGAACCGTGCGTATGAGGCGGTGCGAATTGATCAATACCCACCACCTGTGCACCTTGTTTGGCGAGTTGGTAACTGATGGCACTACCCATTGCGCCCAGGCCAATCACCAGAAAATCGGGCGTTGATGTGTTCATATCACGACTCAAAACCAATCAATCAGGCCGGCCGGTAAACCCGTTGAAAACGCGTCTTCTCAACCACGCCAAAGTCTCCGGGTGCGTATTGCATCAGCCAATCGCCCGCCAGACCATGCAACACGTCGCCACCCGCACTGCGGGCAATGGAGAACGCGACGGGCATTTGTTTGGCCAGCACCGCCATGCGGCGCGCCTGATAAGCCCCGTTGGATCCGGCATTGCATGGAAAAGCCGCTTGATACTTTGCGTCAAACCGATCGCGTGAAACACTCCAACGATCGCCATTGGCAGCCGTAATCAGTGCGTCACCTTTCTGAAAATGATTGGGCCCTTCGCGGCTGATCAATTCACCTTCGGCCGTTGCAAACACAACATGGACCACTTCATCCTTTACATACATGGCCGCAGCCGGGTCCCGCGCAAGATCAATTGCTGTCAACATTTTTTACCCAGTAAACAAATTACAAATCGGCCGGCACACGCGGGGTCAAACCGGAACCGGAGAAAATACCGACAATCATCCAAATCATCACCAAACCATACAGGATCCTGGGGGCCCAGGTTGCGGCAAGTTCATACCAATCATTAATCGCTTGGGTCTCGATGGCAGTATGCCGCAAGATCATTTCCGGCAAGGTACCACTTTGTTCACCGCTATGAATAAAAGCAACAATCCGCTCACAACTGGCCATATCGCCGAGATATTTGCAGTCGGTGATGGCTTCGGCAAGAGTGGCACCCGCCGCCACCCTCGGTGCCAGGCGGGCAAAATCACCTTTGATGGCGGGTTCGTTGACGGTGTCCAACGCCAGCGGCAATGCATCCAACATCGAAATCCCCGCCTCCAAAAGCAACGCCAGACTCTCCAAAAAATTGCGCGTATTTTGACGAATAACCAAATTGCCGATTACCGGCATTAACATCAATGTGGATGGTTCAATTTGACTTGCCGATGCACTTGGCCGAGTCAACCACCAGCGCACGACAACAAAAATTGCCGCAATCACCAATAGTGGCCGTGCCACCTGAAACAAATAATCAAATATGCCAACCGATCCGGTCACCAGCCCTGGCAGCGGTTGAATCATCAGCGCCAACAGAAACACAAGAATCGGCATCATCATGCGCGACTTCGTGGTGGCGATTTGCATGGCACGCGCCGTATAAAAATCCGCCAGCCGTTGATAGATCCGCGCCGGGCTACCACCGTTCACTGCGGCGTGGATCAGGCGCGCCTCCATTTTGGTAAACAAACCACTGCGCTCACCGGCCATGGCAAAAGGATGGCGCTTCATGTAACCACGCATGGCAGTCAATCTGGGCATCGCCGAGCCCGCCACTTGAAGCACCGCAAAGGTGCGATCAAACGGCAGACCGGCCATTTCCATTTGTGCCAGCTGGGTATAAAGCTCAGCACGAATCCGCAGGGAAAGCGGCTTATGCAGTGCTGGCATCTGACGCGCCTGCGTTCGGCGCCTCGCGAAAAATCATACTGTTATGGTTTCAGGTGTTTGGCTAAAAAATCATACATCCGCACCCGTGCCTTGCGTGCAAACGAGGTATCGATCCGATCCCAACTATGACCGCCGGGGGCGTCTTTCTCAATGTGACTCTCAACCGTTTTCCCCGCCGCTTTCAAATGAATGAGCAACTGCTCTACTTCGACCACATGCACATCACGGTCATTGGTCGAACTGGTGACCATCAGCGGAATTTTTAGCTTGTGCACATTCCAGATCGGGCTGCGTTTGCGATATTCGGCGACGTCCTCTTCTGGCGTTTTGCCAATGTGGTATTTGGCGGCAAATTCAGCGGTGTAACTCGGTGCGTGATAACCCAGTCGGGTCAATAAATCAGAAACCGGCACACCGGCATAAATGGCGGCGAATTTTTCCGGGTGATCAAAGCCGATCATCATTGAGATCATGCCACCGTGGCTCCAGCCAACCGCGCCCACGCGTTTTGGATCGACTGATATTTCGTCTACCGCCCAGTCGCGACACGCGACTACATCGTCGTTTTCCAAACCACCGTAGTCAATCGATTCGTACATGCCTTTGCCATAACCGGTCGATCCGCGATATTCCGGGGCAATCACGATATAACCACGTTCGATCATCTCGCGTACCAGATGCACATGGTAGGTGCCAAAATCACCATGAATGCCGCCGTGGGTCAGAACAATGGCAGGATATTTTTTTGACTTGTCGAATTTCTTCGGCACAAAGGTATAACAATAAATCCGCGTCGGATGCCGCTCATTTTTAATGCCATATCGCTCCTTGCCACGCGGATTGGGTTTGCCGGTCAGAATAACTTTATCAATCGACGCCACATCGGACAAACGCAAATAAAACTGGTTGTCATCGGCAATCTTGCGAACCTGATCCAAGGTCCATTTGAGCGACTCGACCTGCGCTTCAATAGCCTTGATTCGTGCTTCGCTACCGTCCTGCGCATGCGCCACAACGACAATACACGACGCGAGCAAGCCAAACATCAATTTCTTCAGTAACATGTGCGGTCTCCAAGTTTTGTTAACCTCAAAAGGTATATCAACGGTCCGCCCTGTTGCGAACAAGCCACTCGTCAATTTAATCCACCCCCTACGAACAACGGCTAGTATAAAGATACTCAAGCGTTATTGGTTTTGGAATGAATCAAGTGACTCACACCCTGCTCATCGGACGACCGCAAGTCCTCGGGCTGGATAGACACCGCATCAAAGCAAACTGTTTACAACATCCGTTCTTCCATCCTGCCACCATCGTCATCCCCAGTTGGATTAAAAATGTCCCCATCACGCCTCTACGGCCTATTTGTCGCTGCCGCGCTGGTAACCACCAGCAGCCTAGCCCAACCCTCCACGCTGCAACCGGCCACGCCTGCGGCGATCACCACCGCAGCCGCCGCGCCCGCTCTTTCCACCATCGACGACGGTCCACATGTGTTTTTCCAAGCCGGCAAACCGGGTGTCAGCGTATCGTGGGTTTGTAAAGGCGAAGTCATCAAAAAGACCTACGCCAGGGATATCGGTGCCGTCATTGCACCCGCGTGCGCCTATCCCAAAACCATCACCATTCGTGAAGACAAAACAACCTTTCCGGTGCAGGCAAAATTTACCGCCAAAAAACTGGTGGTACTGAGTGATGTGCACGGCCAATTTGACGTCATGGTGCAACTGTTGCAGGCCAACAAAATCATTGATCAAGAATTAAAATGGACGTTTGCGGATGCACACGTTGTTATGATCGGCGACATGTTTGATCGCGGCCCACGCGTCACCGAAGTGTTGTGGTTACTGTATCAACTGGAAGCCGAGGCGCAAACCGCTGGCGGCGCCTTTCACGTCATGCTCGGCAATCATGAAGCAATGGTGTTGTACGATGACCTGCGCTACATCAACCCAAAATATGCCGAAGCGGCAAAATTGCTGAACGAAACCTATCCGGGTTTATATAGCGAACACACCGTGCTTGGCCGCTGGTTACGCAGAAAACCGATGTTATTGCAGGTCAACGACATGCTGTTTGTCCACGGCGGCTTGAACCCGGAATATGCCGCTCTAAAGTTGACCATTCAGGAAACCAACGAAGCCTTTCGCAAATCACTCGGACTCGCGCGCGACACCTTCAAATCGACCCCGCTGCCGGCGTTTTTGTATAGCAGCCGTGGGCCCATCTGGTATCGCGGCTATTTTCGTGAGCCTTTGATCGACAGCACCGCACTCGATAGCCTGCTGGCGCAATATGCCGTCAAACGTATGGTGGTCGGTCATACCACTTTTCGTGGTGTGTTTTCACATTTTGGCGGGCGCATCATCAATACCGACACCGACATTCAAAAAGGCAAAAGTGGCGAACTGGTGTTTTGGCAGAACGGTGTGTTCACACGCGGCTCGTTTACCGGCGAACAAACGCCCCTGCAAGAGTTTGTCAAAGAAACTGTCACCAGCCCACCTGCCAAGTAGCCACATCCCCACATCACCAAGGCATTGCTTGTTTGCTTTGCCAACAATAAAACCTGTCATTCCGACAGAGCACGGCTTTATTGTGCGACGAGGAATCCCATCCGGCGCAATCATGGCAAACAATAAATCTGGTCATTGCGACAGAGCACGGCTTTATCGTGCGACGAGGAATCCCATCCGCCCCAATTTTGGTCGCCCTTCCATCAACCGGATGAGATTCCTCACAAAAGCCGTTCGGAATGACAAACAAAGCGTGACCAATAACCAAAACGTGACGACGCGAGTGACTTACAAATTGTTTTTCCGATGCATGTCCGTTTGGTTACCGCGCCTGCAACCTATCCGCGTGAAACGCCAGATGATCGGCCACAAAGGTCGATAAAAAATAATAACGATGGTCGTAGTCGGCGTGACGGCGCAGCGTTAAAGGCTGGCCGACTTTTGCACAGGCCGCCTCCAATAATTCCGGCCGCAATTGTTGTTCCGGTAAAAATTGATCCGCCAATCCTTGATCGACCAAAATACCACCGGGAAACAGCGCGCCGCGGCTTTCAATCAATGCACAGGCATCGTGTTCTGCCCAGGCTGCACGATCCTCGCCCAGATATCGACCAAATGCCTTTTGTCCCCAGGCGCATTGGCTGGGCGCACAAATCGGTGCAAACGCCGACACCGAGCGAAATTTGTCTGGATGCCGAAACGCCAAGGTCAAGGCACCGTGCCCACCCATGGAGTGACCAAAAATACCGACACGATCAGGTTGCGCCGGAAAATTCGCAAAAACCAATTGGTACAGCTCTTCGGTGAGATAACTTTCCATCCGAAAAGTTTTGCTCCATGGTGTTTCTGTGGCATCGACATAAAAACCGGCACCCTCACCAAAATCCCAGTCTTTTGTGGCACCGTCAATGCCGGTATGGCGCGGGCTGGTGTCACAGGTCACCAGCATCAATCCGAGCGCGGCCGCAACCCGTTGGGCGCCCGCTTTCATCATAAACGACTCTTCAGTGGCGGTCAGCCCGGCAAGAAAAAACAACACCGGCACCGGGCCGTGTTTCGCCTGCGGGGGTTGATAAACTGAAAACCGCATCGGCAAACCAATCACGCTTGAATCGTGACTGTAAAACCCCTGCAAGCCGCCAAAACAAACGTGGGTGGTAATTGTGTCAATCATCAGTACAACACCACGGAGCGAATCGACTCACCACTTTTCATCAACGCAAACGCATCGTTGATTTTTTCGAGTGGCATGGTGTGGGTAATCAGATCATCGATATTGATCTTGCCTTCCATGTACCAATCAACAATTTTTGGCACATCGGTGCGCCCACGTGCACCACCGAATGCCGAGCCCTCCCATTTGCGACCGGTGACCAATTGAAATGGCCGCGTACTGATTTCGGCACCGGCTTCGGCCACACCAATAATCAACGAACGTCCCCAGCCTTTATGGCAACACTCGAGCGCCTGCCGCATGGTTTTGGTATTACCAATGCATTCAAAGCTGTAATCCGCGCCACCGTCGGTGAGTTGCACAATCGCATCAACCAGGTTGTCAACGTTTTTGGGATTAATAAAATGAGTCATGCCAAATTTGCGGGCGAGTGTTTCGCGTGCCGGGTTGATATCGACGCCGATGATTTTGTCGGCGCCAACCATTTTTGCGCCTTGGATCACGTTTAAGCCGATGCCACCCAGGCCAAACACCACCACATTTGCGCCCGCCTCCACCTTGGCGGAAAAAATCACCGCGCCGATTCCGGTCGTCACCCCGCAGCCGATATAACAAACCTTGTCAAACGGCGCATCGTTGCGAATTTTCGCCAGTGCGATTTCCGGCACCACGGTGTAATTCGAAAATGTAGATGTGCCCATGTAGTGGAACAACGGTTTGCCATCGAGCGAAAACCGACTGGTTGCGTCCGGCATCAGCCCTTTGCCCTGGGTGGCGCGAATCGCCTGACAAAGATTGGTCTTGCGCGACAGGCAAAATTTGCACTGACGACATTCGGGTGTGTACAGCGGAATGACATGATCACCAGGCTTGAGAGTCGTCACACCCTTGCCCACCTCCAGCACCACACCCGCGCCCTCATGGCCGAGTATGGCCGGAAACAATCCTTCCGGATCGGCGCCGGACAAGGTGTAGTAATCGGTATGACAAATACCGGTGGCCTTGATTTCGACCAACACCTCACCCGCCTGCGGCCCCTGCAAATCAACTTCTTCAATGGTGAGTGGTGCGCCTGCCTGCCAGGCGACTGCGGCTTTGGTTTTCATGTTGGCCCTGTGCAAAGTCAAAAACGTATTGTGCCGCATCCGGCAACCGACATGGCGGTCTGCTGGGTACTGGCCAAAAAAAGCCGCCCAATTTACTTGAGCGGCTTAATTGACAACGGCTGAATCATGAACACAACTGAATCATGAACACAACTGAATCATGACAACGACTGACCAACTTGAAAATCTATTTGCCGAGCAAATATTTTTGCAAGAAACCAATCGTTGAATAAAACAAATAGTCGGAATTCACTTTCTTGGCAAAACCGTGGCCTTCGTCATTGGCCGTCATATACCAGACTGGTGTACCGTTCTTTTTGACGGTGGCGACAATTTGGTCGGCTTCTTGATACGGCACCCGTGGGTCATTTTTTCCCTGCACCACAAATAACGGTTTGGTAATTTTTGCGGCATTGTTCGCGGGCGCAATTGCTTCCATGAATTTGCGCATATCCGGGTCACGCTCATCGCCGTATTCAACCCGGCGTAAATCGCGACGATAACTTTCGGTTTTTTCGAGGAAGGTGACAAAATTCGAAATGCCCACCACGTCAATGGCTGCGGCAATTTTTTCCGGGTACATCACCGCCACCGCCAACGACATGTAACCACCATAACTGCCACCAGAAACGGCAACACGTGACGCGTCCAAATCCGGCTGCGCGGCAATCCATGTAAACAGTGCGCCAATATCCTTGACCGAATCTTCGCGCAACTTGCCGTTGTCGAGTTTCAGGAACGATTTGCCATAGCCACTCGAGCCACGCACGTTTGGATAGATCATGGTGATGCCCATTTCGTCCAGGTAATAGTTGTTACGCGCCTGAAACCCCGGTTGGAATTGTGCTTCCGGACCACCGTGAATATTGATCAACACCGGGCGTTTGCCTGCAAATTTTGCCGCCGGCGCGCGATAAATGAATCCGGAAATCATGCGCTTGTCAAAGGACGGCCAGCGCACCAATTGTGGCTCGACAAATTTTGTTGCATCAACCGGCATGGTTTCATGCGTGGTCCAGCGTGTGACCGCATTGGTCTTGACGTTGACCGAATACACTTCCGATGGGCTGGTGGCCGAGGTGACCGACAGCGCCAGATTAGTACTGTCTTTATGCCATTGCACACTGCCGATGGTGCCCAGCGGCAATTTCGGTGACATCACCATTTTGTGATTGGCTGTATCCATCAACCGCAAGACGTTGTTGCCGTCTTCATTGACAATAAACGCCAGCAGTTTGCCGTTTTCAGAAATGGCAATTCGCTCCACATCCCAATTGATGTCGGCGGTCAGGACAGTATGTTTACCGGATGCCAGATCAATATAATTCATGCGCTGAAATTCACTGCCACGGTCAGAAGCAACATACAGGCCTTTGCCGTCTTTGCTGAATTCAGCCGCGCTATAGGCGACCGTTTCATTGCCACTTTTTTCTGTCAGTCGGCGGGATTTACCAGTCTCGACATCCATCAACCAGACATAACTTTCCGCAGCAGACACGTATTCGAAATAGACCAACTGTTTGTCGTCAGGCGAAAATTCAAAACCAAACCAACCGCCACCGACAAGTTCGGCCAGCTTACGAACGCTCTCCGGCTTGAGTGGATCGACAATCGACAGCGTGGTGTTGATTTTATCGCTGGAGCCCTGCCGGTTCACCGGCACGGTGGCAAATACCATTTGTTTGCCGCTGTTTGCCCAGGTCAATCCCTGCACCCGTTGTCCATCCGGTGTGATCGGTACAGCATCACCACCGGCAAACGGACGACGATAGCCGCGAAATACTTCATTGCCACCGGTGTCTTTGGCGAACACATAGAATTGGCCAGACTTGGGCTCGTAGGACGCACCCCGTACCGGCTCCGGATAGTCGGTCAGCAATTCAAGCTCACCACCCGGCTTGGCCAGACGATAAACCTGTGGGGTGTTTTTGTGACGACGCGATATCAGCATTTCCAATTTGGTGGGGTGCCAATTGGAAAAAGCGGTCGGCTTAAATTCGGTGTATTTGACAACTTCGGCCGCCACCTTGGCTGGTACTGGCGGTACGTTTTCCAAGACCATGGCTGCTGGTGGGGCCAACGGCGGCACCACATTGACTTGCGCCTGCGCGACTGTTAAATAACAAGCCGATAACAATATCGGCACCACGGATGAATGTTGCTTGGTCAAACGAGTAGAAAATTTCATGGGTATCCCGGAAAAATAGAACAATGGAGAATGGGCGGCAACGTAACCGGAGCATTATGAACGGTGTGCCATCGCGCGCTAGAGTCTGTTGAAATTCGTTTGCCGCAATCAAGATACCAACTGGCAGCATATCATTCCCCCCCTTTAAAAAAGGGGGGTTGGGGGGAGAGCAAAGCGAGGGGGCAGTTCGGTGACCAAACTTGGCTAACTGGTCTAACAAAGGTAAATCCCTCTCCATCTCCCTTTTTCAAAGGGAGAAGTGCCCTGCTTCATTCAGTCACACATAAAATAAGGTTCGACAATTTCAACAAACTCCTAGAACTGCGCCGAGCAGATGCGGTTTCGATGTGTTGAAACAACCGACGATCACAATATTATCGGTAAAGTCGTTTATGGTAGCGCTGTTTCAAAGCTTTATGCCCCAAAGTGCACGTGTATAAATGAGTTTGTGTATTGATTTTTAGCTGGGCCTGTTGCCGGAAAACGCAAACTGAATAGGCTGGCGGTTGCCACAAACGAACATCGTTTGATCATGATCAAATCCCGGCGCGCACATTTGGGCAACACTCACTCACCTACCTCGCCCCATAGTTCGGGTCTTGTTCGAGTTTTTGCGCGCGGTTCAACAAAAAGGAACCTGAATATGACCGACCCTGAAAATGCGCCCATCCCAAAACCCGCTTGGTGGCGTCGACTGTTTGGCTTTTTGTTTCGACCGAGTGCACGGCTATCGGTACTGGTGTTGCTGCTACTTGGCATCGGCTTGGGTAGCGCCGCAGTGATTGGCACACAAGTCGCCGTTCACGTTACCAGCACCAACGAATTTTGTGTTGGTTGCCACGAAATGAACACACCGCTGGTTGAATACCAAGATACGATCCATTACAAAAACCGCTCGGGGGTCCGCACTGGCTGTGCCGATTGCCACAATCCCCACGGTTATCCGGAAAAACTCTGGGTCAAGGCGATCAATGGTGCCAAGGATATTTATGGCCACTACACCGGCATTATCGATACGCCGGCAAAATTTGAAGCCAGACGTTTGCACATGGCGACCTCGGAACAGACACGCATGCGTAACAACAATTCGGCCGAGTGCCGCCATTGCCACGACCTTCAGGCGATGAATCCAGACAAACAAAAACCGTTTGCCCGCAAGGAACACGAAAAGGCAAAAACGGCAAATTTATCGTGCATTGAATGTCACAAGGGCATTGCCCACACCGAGCCTTAAAACCGACCGGTCACGGCAATACCAAAATAAGGCGTATTAATGCAGCGGCGATGCTGTCATCACCAACCGGGTCACGGCGTCGCAAAACTCTTCCGCGCCATTTGCCTTAAAAATGAGCTCGCGCACGCCGGCCGCAGCGGCCGCGTCGCGCAAGGCTTCGTCAATAAAGCCCGATGCAATTGCGACTGGCAAATCGGCGCGAATCACCTTTGCCGCACGCGCCACGTCCAACCCGGACAGTCCGGGCATATTAAAGTCGGTCACCAGCAGATGAATCGAATGCGGGTTTTTGGCCAGCACGTCAAGCGCCTCTTGCTGGTCGTCAAACGTACTGACCTGAAACCCTTTACGCTCCAAAAGGCGACTGACCAGGAACAACATTGAATCGTCATCATCAATATAAAGAATATGCTGCGCCCCAGCTTGATCAGACACGATCGGAACAATGGGTAATGTCTGGTTACTTGTGGTTTTAACCGCCTCCCGCGTTTCGGCGGGCTCATCTGCATGGCCAATGATCAGGCGATTGGTTGGCTCCGGCAACGATTCCGATTGAACGTTTGCCGCCAGCGGTAAATAAATCGTAAAAGTTGTGCCCTTGCCGATGATACTTTCGACCACAATCGCGCCAGCGTGCGACTCAATAATTCCGTGCACCACAGCCAGACCAAGACCGGTACCTTCATCGACCGGTTTGGTGGTAAAAAACGGCTCAAAAATGCGCGCAAGTGTTTTGGCGTCCATGCCAGCACCGTTGTCGGTGACCGTCAAACGCGCACTGCGACCTTGATGTTCGGTTGCGAGCCGTTGCAAGGCTGAGTTGGCCGGATGGTTGTTGGCCAATTGTTGATCAATCAACACGTTATCCAGCCCAATGGAAATTTTTCCCGGGCCATTGGCCATGGCCTGCATGCTATTGGTGACGAGGTTAATCACCACCTGTTCAATTTGGGTGACATCCGCCATAACCATGGACGACTGATCGATAAATTGAACGTCGAGCGACAATCTTGCCGGCAGTGTGGCACGCAACAGTCGCGCCGATTCTGCGACCGCATCGGCCAGTTTGATCAACTTCATTTCTACCGGCTGCTGACGGCTAAACGATAAAATTTGTTGAACCAGATGACCAGCGAGCCGACGCAGACTAGAGACACGGCAAGGGTGATGATAGTCAGCCGAACCTTCAGCGACATCGATGCGGGGGGAGACTTAATAAAATTTGGCATATTCAAGAGGAGTCAGATTTTATGAGCGGTTGCACGATTAACGGCAAATTCTCATCTTTCATAAGACTTGACCCGCGACTATGCACAAGAGTTAACAATCTTCCGGTGGGCAAAGCCAAACAGGCTCGACAACCGATATCCTTGCCACGACGATGACAATGCGGCGAGTTTAACGCCTTTAGCGCAATGGTCGCTGCGGCATCATTGCTGGTCAGCCGACTGGGCGGCGAATTCGACCCAATCGTCGGCTGGTCTGCCGCGGTCTCTCCAACGCTATCATTACACTCACTGTCCAAACCATCGAGCGCCTACCAATGACACGGCGATTAGGAGGCCATGCAACGAGGCGGCGGCGATCGTTAATTTTATCGCACCAGCCAATTTCGCCGGGTCGTCGGCATATTTAAATAGGTCTTGCGCCGCGCGCAGCGACAAAAATACCGGCAGCAACGCAATTAATGCCAGCCACGGCAACTTCCCCGCAATGACTGCGATCGTCAACCAACCATAGGCCAGCAATCCCAGCAGGCCGTAGCCCCAACACGCTCGCGAAGCGCCGAGTCGCACCACCCAGTGCCATTTGCCGGCTGCCGCGTCGGCCTTACGATCCGGGAACTGGTTGATATACAAAATATTTGTGACCAGCAAGGCATAAGCCGCCACGGCAATCAACGGCTGGGACGACAAACTGCCACGCTGCACAAAATCCGCACCAATGGCAAGCAACGAAAATCCGGCCCAAACACAAGCTTCGCCGAGGCCACGACTATTTAATTTGAATGGTGGTGCGGAGTAGGCGTAACCAATGGCAAGACCGGCGCCACCAATCCAAATCAGATCCGGCGAAGAAATGACGGTAAGCCACATGCCGGCGGCAATCACCACTGCCATCAAGCCGAACCCGAACGCCGCCGTTTCCCGTGGTGTCAACACTCCGTTCTGGATAAAACGGCTGCCACCGGTGAATGGAAAAATACGCTCCAAATTGTTGGCGTCGGTGCCATTCAACGCATCGTAATAATCGTTCAGCACATTGATCGCTGCGTGCGCCACCAAGGCGAATACCACCGTACCGATTGCCGTGGCAGGCCGGATGTTGACACCATCAACAAAGGCCGTGGCAAGACCAATCAGACAACCGTACAGAGTGACAGCCAAAAATGGCGGACGCGTCGCCAGAAAATATCGCAAGACAGGATTACGAAGTGCGGTAATGGTCGGCTCGGCAACGGGCATTGGGGCCTCCTTGGTGAGGGCGGAAACAGAACGGACGAATGAGCAAACTACAAGTGCCACAGACGAAAAACAAGAGAACAAACTGACACGTGGCCATGCAATTCTATTAAACCGATCATGAGAACGGGTTGATCCAGATTAAAGCAAAACCAACAAGTCGCGCGGTCAGCCATGAAAGTGCACCGGATTGCCGCGGCACAGCAATTCCGTCCAGCAGCAGGATTTTTCTTGATGCGTATCACTAGGCAGTCGAATTTGGGCCGCGATTATGCAAAAATCTTCACCATGAGGTTCGTTCTCGGTCGCGACGGACTTCATCGATGTTGGTCTTGCGGCTCGTCAATTCGATGGAACTTCCCAATGACGTTTTTGATTTCTGATCGGTCGCGACGCAAATATTGGCTGTCGATTGCCGCAATGATGGCCGCCATATTGGTGGCTCTGTTTGCCCCCAACGCCACTGCCTCGGACGTGACCAAAGCGAAGCGCGCTTTGCAACACGCCGATTTTGATTCCTGGCGGACAATTGCCACACCGGTACTTTCTCGCGATGGCAAATGGCTGGCCTATTCGGTGCAACCACAAGACGGGGACGGCGAACTGGTCATCCGCGAATTGTCAACCGGCCGTGAAAAGCGCCACTCAGTGGGCAAACTGCCGCCACCAGTCACGACGCCAAACGAAGAAAATCCAAACGCGCCACCCACGCCTCGCGCCATCCAAGTGGTCTTCACCAGCGACAACCAGTTTTTGCTGGCGACGACCTATCCACTCAAAGCCGAAAATATTGCCGCGCAAAAAGCGCGCAAACGGCCGGAAGACATGCCAAAGGGCGGCTTGTTAATCGTCAGCCTTGCGTCAGGCGACGCGAAACGTGTGTCCAACGTAAAGAGCATGCAGGTGCCAACCAAGGGTGGTGCGTGGGTGGCCTATCTGAAAGAGGAAATCAAACCGGAGCCCGTAAAAACAAGCGATCCGGGCAAAACGGAGGTCAAAGCCGAAGGCCAAACCGCAGCTAAGCCTGATGAGGATGCGGACGTTGATCAGGCAGCAGCCCGTCGCGCTGCGGCGAGTGCGAATACGGG
>JAYTBF010000257.1:0-3523 GCA_043737175.1 Burkholderiales bacterium | reverse complement strand
ACGCGACACCCCGATGAGGGTTGGATAACCGGTGGCGGTCAATTCGGCAGTAGCGCGCAGCAACGCCAGATTGTGTTCGAGCGACTTGCCAAACCCGATACCGGGATCGATGACAATTTTATCTTTGTGGATGCCGGCCGCTTCACAAACCGCAGCACGATCAAGTAAGAACGCCGTGACCTCGGCCACCACGTCGGTGTAATGCGGTGCGGCTTGCATGGTGGCAGGCACCCCGCGTTTATGCATCAAACAGACAAAAACACCGGCCGCAGCGCACTCGTCAATGGCACCCGGCGCTTGTAATGCATTCACGTCATTGACCATCGACACCCCGGCCAGAATCGCGGCGCGCATCACCGCCGGCTTTTGTGTATCAATCGAAAGCGGCACAGACGGGTGCAACCGTACCAACGCTTCGATTACCGGCATCACCCGTGCCAACTCTTCGTTTAATTCCGCCGGTGCGGCACCCGGCCGGGTGGACTCGCCGCCGATATCAAGAATGTCGGCCCCCTCATCGATCAGGGTAACAGCATGTTTGATCGCCGCATCCTGCGACAGAAATTTTCCACCGTCCGAAAATGAGTCCGGCGTGACATTGACGATGCCCATAATGCGTGGTCGATCGGTGCCCAGAATCAGCTTCGGATTCATCTCAGCTTAGCTCTGCAAAGTGAATAACAGGCACGGCCAATACGATTGGACAGCACAAATGCAAACGGGCGGATTTCTCCGCCCGCTCTCAAACATTTTGCACCGGTGAGGGTTATTGCACACCCTCAGCAGCCGGTGGATCCTTTACATCCGGATCCTTTTTAGCATCGTCGGCTACTGCCGTCGCCCCATCACCGCCGCCACTATCACCATCGCGCTTTGATTTGAAGCGCAATGTTGATGGTTTGGGCGCGCGCATCTCACGGCCTTCCATGATGTCTTTGATCTGTTCGGCGTCAATGGTTTCGACTTCCAATAAGGCCTTGGCCATCGCCTCAATTTTGTCGCGGTTTTCTTCGATGACTTTTCTGGCCAGCGCGTATTGCTCGTCGATGATCCGACGAATCTCGCCGTCCACTTTGCGCATGGTTTCTTCGGAAACACTGGTCTGGCGGGTCATGGACCGACCTAAAAAGACTTCGCCTTCGTTTTCGGCGTACACCATGGTGCCGAGTGCATCCGACATACCGTAACGCGTCACCATGTCACGCGCCAATTGTGTGGCACGCTCGAAGTCATTGGACGCACCGGTGGTCATTTGATTCATGAACACTTCTTCGGCAATCCGACCGCCAAACAAAATGGCGATACGATTCAGCAAATATTCACGATCGTACGCATAACGATCCTGCTCCGGCAGTTGCACCGTTAAACCAAGGGCACGACCACGTGGAATGATGGTGACCTTGTGTACCGGATCACTCTTCGGCAACAAATATCCAAGAATGGCGTGGCCCGACTCGTGATAAGCCGTGTTCCTGCGCTCTTCTTCCGGCATCACCATCGAACGGCGCTCGGCACCCATGATGATTTTGTCCTTGGCACGTTCAAAGTCTTCCATGTCGACCAAACGTTTGGCGGCACGCGCGGCAAACAATGCCGCTTCATTCACCAAATTCGCCAAATCAGCACCAGACATACCGGGTGTGCCACGGGCGATCACTTCGGCAACCACATCCGGCGCAATTGGCACTTTGCGCATGTGCACCAGCAAAATCTGTTCGCGGCCGCGAATGTCCGGCAGCGACACCACCACCTGCCGATCAAACCGGCCAGGCCGCAACAAGGCTGGGTCCAACACATCCGGGCGATTGGTGGCGGCGATCACAATCACGCCGACACTGCCTTCAAAACCATCCATCTCGACCAGCAACTGGTTGAGAGTCTGCTCGCGTTCGTCGTTGCCGCCACCCAGGCCGGCACCGCGCTGGCGGCCAACCGCGTCGATTTCATCAATAAAAATAATACAAGGCGCACTTTTCTTGGCTTGCTCAAACATGTCGCGTACACGGGCGGCACCAACACCAACAAACATTTCGACAAAATCCGAGCCGGAAATCGAGAAAAACGGCACCTTGGCTTCACCGGCAATGGCACGCGCCAGCAAGGTTTTACCGGTACCGGGTGAACCAACCATCAATACACCGCGTGGAATCCGTCCACCCAGTTTTTGGAATTTGGTCGGGTCGCGCAAAAAGTCGACCAGCTCCGCCACTTCTTCCTTGGCTTCGTCAACACCCGCCACATCGGCAAAGGTGATCGGATTGGTATTTTCATCCAGCATACGCGCACGGCTTTTGCCGAATGAAAACGCGCCACCTTTGCCACCACCCTGCATCTGACGCATGAAATAAATCCACACGCCAATCAACAACAGCACCGGGAAGGCAGAGATGAACATTTGCAGCAGAAAGGATTGTTCGTCAGGGGGCCGCGCTTCAACCTTAACGCCGGCCTTTAACAGGTCATCAATGGTGTAAATGCTTGGTGGCAGATAGACAACGTAAGATTTATTGTCGCGTGAGACCACCTTGGCAACCTTGGGGCCCTCTTCCTTATAACTGACAATATTGCCGGACTTGGCTTCACTCATCATGGTTGAATAATCCATGACGTCTTTTGGCGCACTGCGCCCGGTCAGCTGCATGAACACCATCATCAGCACAATGCCGACAACCAGCCATACACCGATACCCTTGATCCAATTATTGTTCACGCTGCAAACCCCAATCTAAGCCCGCGAGATGCGGAATGGTTATTTTAATCCCAAACACCCAGCTTTAATTAGCTGAATTGACCAACTTTGGCTATCAAACCGATTCGTTTGACTTGTTTTTCAGACCACGTCCGAAAAGAAAAACTTCCCGACTTTCATCACGTGAGGCGTCCGGTTTCTTGGTGGCCACCTTCTGAAAATTCTCACGCATCAACTTTACGAACGGATCGAATCCATCACCCTGAAATACCTTGACCAGAAAACAGCCGTTTGGTTTCAAAAACTTCACGGCAAAATCCAACGCCAACTCGCCCAACGCATACAGTCTGGCCTGATCGGTGAGGACGATACCTGTCAGATTGGGGGCCATATCGGAAATAACAAGGTCAACCGGCTTGTTTTCTATTGCGGCAATGACGGCATTCAAGCCTTCGTCACTCGAAAAATCCGCCTCGATAAAATGCACTTTCTCGATCGACTCCATGGGCAACATATCGATGGCGATCACTTTCCCCTTGGCGCCCACCTTTTTAATCGCCATTTGTGACCAGCTGCCGGGCGCGGAGCCCAGATCAACCACCACCATACCGGGCTTCATTATTTTTTCGGCATCATCCACTTCCTGCAATTTGAAGTAGGAACGTGACCGCAGCCCCTGTTCATTGGCTTTTTTGACGTACATATCCGACAGGTGGCGTCTTAACCAGTCACGGCTGTTTTTTGGGCGGGCATTGGACATAGAGTCAGTTTTACGATTGGTTTCAGATGGCAGGCGGGTGCAAACACCGCAAAGTTGCAAATTTCTTGCCGTAG
>JAYTBF010000256.1:0-19093 GCA_043737175.1 Burkholderiales bacterium | reverse complement strand
CTTGAAAGCCACCCGCGAGCTGCCACGCCGTCTGGCGCACCATAAACGGGCAACGATTGGTGTACGTGTGCCGCAGCACGTGGTGGCCTCGGCGCTGCTGGCGGAGTTGAACGAACCGATCCTGTCTTCGACGTTGATTTTGCCCGGTCACGACCTGCCCCTCAATGATGCAGACGAAATTCGCGACGCACTTGAGCATCAATTGGATGTGATTTTGGATGGCGGCGCCTGTGGGGTGGCACCATCCTCCGTGATCGATTTATCCGGCGATGAACCCATTTTGGTCCGGCGCGGCAAGGGCGACGTGACCAGTTTTGGGTTTGACGAGCCATAACGAAATACAAAGACTAAAGATGGAATCCATTCTTCAAAACATTACCATTTACGCCATTCCGTTGTTATTTGCGATAACGGTTCACGAGGCGGCGCATGCCTATGCGGCCAAATATTTTGGCGACGGCACCGCCTATATGTTGGGACGGGTTACATTGAATCCGATCAAACATATTGATCCGATTTGGACAATTGTTATGCCGATCGTTATTTTAATTCTGTCCTCATTCACTTTTACCTTTGGTGGTGCCAAACCGGTTCCGGTCAATTTTGCCGCGCTGCGCAACCCGAAACGCGACATGATCTGGGTTGCCGCAGCTGGTCCAGGCGCGAATTTGGCAATGATGATTTTTTGGGCGATTGTTGGCAAAATCGTGATCGCGATGCCGATATCGGAGCCAATTGTTTTTATTGCTTTGGTTGCCAAGGCGGGAATATTTGTTAACGCCTTGTTAATGGTTTTTAACCTCTTTCCGATTTTGCCACTCGACGGCGGGCGAATTTTGGCGGGTTTGTTGCCAAACCGGGTGGCCTATGAATTCTCCAAGTTGGAGCCGTATGGCATGTTTATATTGGTTGCTTTGATCTTGACGGGGGTCGTTGGATTTTTTCTGGGGCCAATGGTTCAGTTTTCGATGAACGCGGTATACTCGCTTATTGGATTAAATTAGTAGAAAATAGCAAAAACGTCCAAACAGCTGTATTCGCCAATCCGCCTCCCGGTGTTGAGAAAATCGCGAATTTAAATTTGTTTGGAATATGTCCCCGGTGTTTTTGGGAATCAACCCATAACGGGATCGGCCGTAAATGGTCGTTAGGCAGCAAAGCTCCTACCAAAATCAACAATATTAATCATCCTCAAGCCGTTTTTTTTGCAGTTTAAACGCCAACCCAAATTGGGCTCTTTACCCGCCTATGTTTCCTGATCGAGTTTTATCCGGCATGCGACCAACCGGTCGCCTGCATCTTGGCCACTATCACGGCGCGCTCAAAAACTGGGCGAAGCTACAAAACGAGTTTCCGTGTTTTTTCTTCGTGGCCGATTGGCACGCGTTGACCACACATTACGAGACCCCGGATGTGATTGAGGAATACACCTACGACACCGTCATTGACTGGATTGCCGCCGGAATCGATCCGTCGCAGGCAACAATGTTTGTGCAGTCACGTGTTCCACAACACGCCGAATTAACCGTGTTGATGTCATTTTTTACGCCGATGTCCTGGCTGGAGCGGGTGCCCACCTACAAGGATCAGGTCGAAAAACAGGGACATTTTGGCCGCGATCTGACCACCTACGGTTTTCTCGGTTATCCGCTGATGCAGGCGGCTGACATTTTGATTTATCGGGCGAATCAAGTCCCGGTTGGCGAGGATCAGGTTTCGCACATTGAACTGACCCGCGAGGTTGCCCGTCGCTTTAATCATTTGTTCGGCCGTGAAAAGGGTTTTGAGGAAAAAGCCGAAGCCGCGATCAAGAAATTAGGCTCGAAAAAAGCCAAGTTGTATGAGCGGCTGCGCACACAATTCCAGCAGGAAGGCAACGTACTGGCACTGGAAGAGGCCCGTGAATTATTGAGCGAAGTGCAAAATCTTTCAATGGGTGATCGTGAACGATTATTTGGATTTTTGGAAGGTGGCGGCAAAGTCATTCTTCCCGAGCCAGAAGCCTTGTTGACGCCGGTATCAAAAATGGTCGGACTCGACGGGCAGAAAATGTCCAAAAGTTACGGCAATACCATTGATATCCGCGACAATGAAAAAGCGGTGACAGATAAAGTTAGAAAAATGTTGACCGACCCGGCACGGGTTCGACGGACCGATCCGGGAGATCCGGCAAAGTGTCCGGTGTGGGAATTGCATCAGGTTTACTCAACCGACGACACCAGAAAATGGGTGGTCGAAGGATGCACAACGGCCGGAATTGGTTGTCTCGACTGCAAACAACCGGTGATCGACGGCATTATTCAAGAGTTGCGGCCGATGCGGGAACGTGCAGCCCCTTACGAGGATGATCCGACATTGATCAAAAATATTCTGGCGGATGGCTGCGAAAAAGCGCGTGACGTTGCCGAGGAAACCATGCGGGATGTACGTGCAGCCATGGGCCTGGATTACAAATGAGTGTGGAGTTGGTTGTTGACAATGCATCACCGGCAGGTGGCCCTGCGGCAGCCCCGCAAGGCAACTTGGCCATGGATTTACCGGTCGCGAAAATTCGCGGAGAATTTATCACCGAAATGCCGGTTGATTTATTTATCCCGCCGGACGCACTGTCCGTTGTGCTGGAACAATTTGAAGGACCGCTCGATTTATTGTTGTATTTGATTCGCCGGCACTCACTGGATATTTTGGATATCCAAATGGCGGATTTGACCCGCCAATACATGTCCTACGTTGAAATTATGCGGGACGGTCAGCTTGAGTTGGCGGCGGACTACCTGTTGATGGCCGCGTTGTTGATCGAAATTAAATCACGCATGTTGTTGCCACGCCCGCCGCGGCAAGATGAATCCGAGCCGGAAGATCCGCGCGCCGAGCTGGTGCGCCGATTACTTGAATATGAACAAATGAAAGCGGCGTCACAGGCGATCGAAATATTACCTAGAGTTGGCCGCGACTTTTCTTTAGTGGACGTGCTGGTTGAACAAAGTTTGGTCAAACGCGTGCCGACGGTTTTGGCATCTGATTTGACCGATGCCTGGCGCGTTATTTTGGGTCGCGCCAAAGCCACCCAACGTCACCGCGTCTCTCGTGAAGGGCTGTCGGTTCGCTCACATATGAGCAGGATTTTGCGGCAATTGGGCGAGAGTTTGAATGCGACCGGCGGCAAAGAATTCGTTTTATTTGACGAATTATTTCGCCCGGAAGAAGGTATTTCTGTGGTGGTGGTGAGCTTTCTGGCGGTGTTGGAGTTGGCCAGAGAATCACTGATTGAAATTTCCCAGTCCGCACCGCTTGACCCGATTTACGTAAAAATGCGCACCTACGAAATGCCGCCGCTTGAATCTTAATATGATGTTGAATACGAAATTATGAATGCCGTTGCCATGGATCAAAATGAAATGAACCAACCCGCCCACGCCGAGCCGACCGATCTCAACAATGTCGAATCAGCGAACGCCCCAGCTGACGCACCAGCGTCGATTTCGACCGACGTTGTGGTCGACGCCGCAACGGCCTCTGTTGCCGTGAATGAAGAGGTTGCGGATGAAGTCGGCAACGCCGTTGAAGTGGTTGATATTGCCGAAGCCAAACGTGCACTGGAAGCAGCCTTATTGGCCGCATCCGAACCAATGGCGCTAAATGAATTGCGACGATTGTTCGATGGCCAACTGAACGTCGACATATTGCGCAACCTGCTTGATGAATTGATTGTCGAGTGGCAAGGGCGCAGTGTTGAGTTAGCCATTGTCGCCAGCGGGTATCGTTTTCGGGTCAAGCCGGTATACCAAAAGTATTTGGACAAACTTGCCAATGACAAACCACTGAAATATTCCCGCGCAGTATTGGAAACGCTGGCGATTATTGCCTATCGACAGCCGGTCACCCGTGGTGATATCGAAGACATTCGTGGCGTGGCCGTGAGCCCGCACATTTTAAAAACGCTGGAAGATCGCGGCTGGATTGACGAGATCGGCAATCGTGAAACGGTGGGACGGCCGGCACTATTTGCAACCACCAAACATTTTTTGGACGATTTGAATTTGCGTGCACTTGACGAATTGCCGCCGCTGCACGAGTTGCAGGCGACCTTGGACATGAATCAATTTAATATTGCGGGAGGTCCTCCAGAACAAATTGGCACACTGCCGCTTGGCTTGTCGACCGCCGTGAACGAAGACGCGGTGAACGAAACTGCCGTGCCATCTGCTGCGGCGCCGGATCAAGGCGACAATGTTGACGCCGACGATGCGCCAGTTGCCGAACACGAATCGATGCCGGCGGAAAACGAAGGACAATCAAAATGACCAAACGTGTGGTGGTACGCGTCGCGGCGCGCGGTTACGTTGATGGCCGTTACATCGGCGAGGAAAAAGAAGTGATCGAGGCGGTGGATCCGTCCGGTCGAGGCAAAAGGCCGCGTGGCAAATCATCCGGCAAGACAGATGGTACGGCCAATGACAATCGTGGTAATCGGGTGGCAGCAGGTCGTGGTGGAAAACGCGGCGACGGTCGAACCGGTGCGCGTGGCGGTGTGGCGAAAGACGGCGGTGGTCGAAATCCGCGTCGGACCAGTACTGGCACTGCAGGCGGTGGGCGCGACGGCAACGTTTTGCCTGGAGTAGGCGGCGCGAAGCCACCAAGAACATCACGTGAGCCAGCAGGGCGAAATCGTCGCGGCGGTCGAAGTGGGGCGCCACGAGATGGTGCGGTTGGCGGCCCAGTCGGCGGCAATCCTGGCAGTGCCAATCCGCGTGCGGGTCGGGTGCGTGGCAGTAAAAAAACACCGTTCCGGACGTCGAGTGCAACACCTACAAACGGTCAGGCTGCATCTGGTAATGGCCAACGTGCACTTATTTCAGAAGTAGCGGAAACGCGGCGCTGGGGTGACGAGTCGAAGTCGGGGCAATTTGCCGAGGCGCTAGCCAAAGAAGAAACGGTGAAACGTGAGCGCCTGCATAAGGTACTTGCACAATCCGGGCACGGATCACGGCGTGACATGGAAATCATGATTACGTCCGGCCGGGTGATGGTGAACGGCATTGTCGCCACCATCGGCACCAGTGTGTCGGCCAGCGACGCAGTGATGGTCGATCGACAGTTGGTGAAGCTGAAGTTTGACGAGGCGCTGCCACGTGTGTTGTTGTATCACAAGCCTGAGGGCGAAATTGTCACCACCAGTGATCCCGGTAACCGCATCACGGTATTCGATAATTTGCCGCGTGTTGAAACGGGAAAATGGATGTCGATTGGCCGTCTGGATATCAACACATCGGGCCTGCTGATTTTTACCACCAATGGCGAGTTGGCAAATCGACTGATGCACCCGCGTTATGAAGTTGAACGCGAGTATGCCGTGCGGGTGCTCGGTGAATTAACCGAAGAACAAACGCAGCGCCTGCTTGACGGCGTTTCCATCATGCCCGAGTCGGTCGACGACGATGAGGAAAATGAAACGGTGGCGGATGCTCGTCCGGCAAAATTTGAATCGATTGAAAAACGCGGCGGTGAGGGTGCAAACCAGTGGTATCACGTGGTGATTCGTGAAGGTCGCAATCGCGAAGTTCGAAAAATGTTTGAATCAGTCGGACTCACTGTGTCCAGATTGATCCGTGTTCGTTTTGGCAAGATCGGTTTGCCACCGCGTTTGACCCGTGGTCGCATGGTCGAATTGGATGCGTCACAAGTTCGGGCGGTATTAAAGTGGGTGGGTATGGAAGTAGACGGCCATATTGGCGCATTACCGACCAATACCCAGCCTAATCGTGGACAACGTCGAGGAAGTGAATCACCTGCAGCTGGCGGCGACGTTACTGGCGAATCACGCGGCCGTGCCGACGGCCAGGGTCGTGGCCGCCGCGGGCGCGGTCGTGATCGCGAGCAAGTTCGACCGGTCGACGGCGCCGAGCCAGACTTTGTCGCCGGTGACGGTGCGGTTCGTGAATTTCGAGCGAGCCACGGCAGCCAAGAAGGCAATAGTGTCCGCGACACCGCCGATCCGGCCGTGCTGGGTGAATCGGGCCATACAGAGCCGGTCAATGCCGCGGGTGAACCGCAACATGACCGTGGCACACGCGGGCGGGGTCGTAATTCGAGACGCGCGCGCGGTCCGCGCGGTCCAGGGGATGGCAGTCAGAAGACCGGCGACCGGGGCAGAGATCATTCACGATCGAATGGCATTCCCGCCAATGCCGCAGTAAACAACGACGATATCGGCAATCAAATGCGTCGACAAACGACGGATACACATTCGGAATTTGAAAGTCCCGAGGACTCAATCGGCAATCGGATCACTCCGGCTGGTGGCGATACACGCCAACGACCTAAGCAGGGGCAGGGGCAGGGGCGCCGCCGCCCAGGTGCATCTGCGGGTGGAAGAAGTTCGGGTCAGGGGCAGCCGCGAGGTGGTGCTGGTGGCACCGGTACAGCCGCAAACACCGGCGGGCGTGGACAGGAAAATGCCGGCGGTGGCCGCAAACATCCGAGAGGCCGCCGTAAGCCTAGTGCCGACTCCGAAAACTCTGGCAATCGCTGATTTTTATTGGTTACAGAGACGCCAGCAAGGTTTCACGGTCAATGACAAAAACGACTTCGTCACCGACACTGGTTTCGGCCCAGGTAAAAGGCATTTTTGGAAATGCCTGTTCGACGCCCTCGCGATTAAAGCCGACTTCGACCACCAGCACACCATTTGCATAGAGGTGGGTGGCAGCTGCGGCCATAATCGTTCGCACGTGTTCCAGCCCGTCATCACCTGAGGCAAGAGCCATTTCTGGCTCGCGCCGGTATTCCTCTGGCAATTTTGCCATCGACTCTGCAGATACATAGGGAGGGTTGCTGATAATCACGTCGTAGTGTTTGGCCCCAAGTGAATCAAACATGTCGGACGCAATCAGGTTGATTCTGTCATCCAGGCCATAATCGCGGATGTTTTTTCGCGCCACTTCCAACGCATCGTGTGAGGCGTCAACGGCATCAATCGTGGCGTGTGGGAATGACAGCGCGGCAAGGATCGCCAGGCATCCCGAGCCGGTGCAAAGGTCCAGTACACGGCCAACTCCGCGTGGGCTTTCAACCCAGGGTGCGAGGTCATCACGCAGCAGTTCAGCGATAAACGAACGCGGCACAATAACGCGTTTATCGACATAAAATTTATAGTCGCCAAGCCATGCCTCGTGCGTCAGATAGGCAACCGGAATACGTTCTCGAACGCGGATTTCAATCACGCTCAATACCGCATCACGTTCCGCGCTGGTCAGTCGTGCGTCCATGAACGGGTCAAGGCGATCAAGTGGCAAATGCAAGGTGTGCAAAATCAAGTACACCGCCTCGTCATAGGCTGAAGCCGAGCCATGGCCAAAAAAAAGTTTTTGTTCGAGAAATTGGCTGACCGCAAATCGCAACAAGTCGCGTATGGTGGTCAGTTCGCGACGTGCCGAATCGTAAATGCCAATGTCGCTGGCACCTTCTGCCACACGAGTGGTCGGCAGCGGGGTCATTTTTGTGGATGACGCAGAGGAGATTTTTTGGGGCATTTTTTCCTTGATCATCAGGCGGAAATATCGGTGGATGCAGATTTTGGAAAATGACTCGCCGGGCCGATCGGCCTGCCATCCCGGGCCGGCATGGTTGGGCCGACCCGCGCTTTAATATATTCGTGCAGGTCGCGCTTGAGGCCAAAATGGAAAAATACTTCAGCGACCACAAATAACGGGCCAATCATCAGGCCGATCAGGTCGTCGACAAACGCGGGTTTCATGCCTTCGTATCGATGGCCAATAAATTGGATGACCCAGCCCGCCACAAAA
Source organism: Burkholderiales bacterium (assembly GCA_043737175.1). GTDB lineage: Bacteria > Pseudomonadota > Gammaproteobacteria > Burkholderiales > Usitatibacteraceae > UKL13-2. Next base: position 11,288 of record JAYTBF010000256.1, on the reverse strand, counting down.
AGAAAAATCGCGATGAAAAGACTGGTTGCAGCCGACGTTTGAGCGGAAATGATCGAGGCGACGATGCCACACAAAATCAGCAACACCGTACTCGCCAAGCCTAGTGTGCGGTCAAGCCAAATATAGTATGTGCCGGCCAAAATAATACTGATCCAGGCAAAATGAATTGGACCAATGGCAATTTGCGCCTGCGCCAAAACCACCGAAAAAACAATCATCGGCACTCCAACAAAATGGGTGGCAATATTGCGCTGATCGCGATGGTACGCGGCATATTGGGTAAGCAATTGTTCGATGTTTCGCATCTTGGATGGCCTGGCGGAAGCATTGGAGGGTGCAGACTGTGATTTTACCAGCAGTGTTTGTTGCCCGCCATGTGGATCATGTGGCGGCTACTTTTTTGTTACCAACAGCACACCGCTGGCCGAAACGGCCAATCCGGCAAATGCCAGCCAGGAAATGGACTCCTGAAACAGCAGGTAGGCCAATATTGCTGTGACCGACGGGGTGAGAAAAAACAGGCTGGCCACTTTTGAAGCAGTTCCCTGGCGAATCAGCATATACAAAAGTGAGATGGCACCGAGTGACAGAACAATTGCCAGCCAAAAGATGGCAAAAATAAACTGCGGTGCCCAATCAACTTGACCGGATTCGAATGCCATTGCGAGAAAAAACAACACAACACCGGTTGCAGAAAATTGGATTAAACCACCGGTTCTTAAATCCATGTTTTGACAAAAGCGTTTCTGATAAAGCGTTCCACAGGTGATGCCGAGCAAGGCAATGACGGCCGCAGTCAAGCCGGCGAAGGAAGCGCCGTCAAGTGTGTAATGGCTGGTGATGAACATGAATACGCCAGCCAGACCGAGGCCCATTCCGAGCCATTGAATACGCCGTAATTTTTCATCAAACAACAGCTTGGAAAAAAGCGCCGTCAACACGGGTTGCATGCCAGCAATAAGCGCAACAAATCCCAGCGGCACGTTCCAGGTAATGGCATACAAAACGCCCGACAGGTAGGTGGCGTGAACCAGTAATCCAGCCAACACAATGTGGCTGATCGTGGCCCAATCGCGCGGCCACGGCGCGCGCGCAACAACGGCGACGACCAGCAATATCGCCACCACCAGCGCCATGCGGATTGTCGTCAACATAAATGGCTCTGCAAACGGGATGCCGAGGCGCGAGCCGATAAACCCCGTGCTCCAAAGCGCCACAAATATGGCCGGCGCAATGGTATGCCAGTGGAGGTGCGTGCGGCTTGACGGAGTTAAAGGTGAATTGGGGTTAATTGTGGGAGCCGGTCGGTGGGCTGGTCGCGCGATGGTTCGAGGTGGTTTATTAGCAATTGCAAAAACGCGATCCAAGTCAAGACATTAATAATTGTGTTGACTCTATGGTGTCATAAAATGGCGCAGCGCATCCAAGAAGGTACAATCGTTGATGCAATTTCACTTGCCGGGCCGATTGCCTAGGATAAAAAAGTTTACCTATTGATTCAGAGCGGGGGAGCTATGCGGTTACGTAATCCAAAAGACTTCTGGGCAGGTGTGCTGTTTGCGGTGATCGGCTTTACCTTCGCCATCATTGTCAAGGTTGCCGAATATCCAATGGGCACAGCGAGCCGCATGGGTGCCGGCTATTTTCCCTATGTGCTGGCGATGATTCTCGGGGTTTTGGGATTGATCATTGTCGCCAAGGCGCTCGTCACCGACGGTGCGCCCGTCGCAAAATTTGCCTGGCGTCCCATTTTTTGGATACTGAGTGCGGTGGTCATTTTTGGCCTTACCGTCAAAATGCTCGGTTTGGCGCTGGTGATTATTGTCCTGGTGTTGGTGGCTGCATTTGGCGGGCATGAATTCAAGTTAAAGGAACAATTGATCGCGGGCGTCGTGTTGTCAATTTGCTCTGTTGCAGTATTTGTCTACGGCTTGAGTTTGCCGTTTCCGATCTGGCCGGCATTTTTGAATTAGGACGCGATTATGGACGCTCTGATTGCCAATCTTGGCCTAGGCTTTAGCGTTGCGCTGCAACCTGAAGCGCTCATGTATTGTTTGATCGGCTGCCTGCTTGGCACGCTGATCGGTGTGTTGCCCGGCATTGGTCCGGTTGCGACGATTGCCATGTTGTTACCGGCGACGTTTGCCTTGAAGCCGGAATTTTCACTGATTATGCTGGCGGGTATTTATTACGGTGCGCAATACGGCGGCTCGACCACGGCCATACTGGTCAATATCCCCGGCGAGTCATCGTCGGTGGTGACCGCACTCGACGGCTATCAAATGGCACGTAAAGGGCGAGCGGGAGCGGCGCTTGGCGTGGCCGCGCTGGGATCGTTTTTTGCCGGATGTGTTGCTACCGTATTGTTGGCGGTCGCCGCCCCACCTCTGGCCGAAATCGCCTTTAAATTTGGCCCGGCAGAATATTTTTCATTAATGACCCTTGGTCTGATTGCGGCCGTGGTGCTGGCGCACGGCTCGGTCGTCAAGGCCATTGCCATGATTATTTTGGGTCTGCTGCTCGGACTGATCGGCACGGACGTGAACTCCGGCATGGCAAGATTTAATTTTGAGCTGCCCGAGTTGATAGATGGTATTGGTTTTGTGGTGGTGGCAATGGGTGTGTTCGGTTTTGCCGAAATCATTAAAAACCTCGAGCAAGGTGAAGAACGCGAGATTTTTGTTCATAAGGTTGGTAGCCTGTTGCCGACTCTCCAAGATCTCAAAGACGCCTTTCCAGCGGTGTTGCGCGGCACCGGGCTGGGCTCGCTGCTGGGGATTTTGCCGGGTGGTGGTGCGGTTTTGGCGTCATTTTCTGCGTACACGCTGGAAAAGAAAATCGCCAAGGATTCGTCACAGTTTGGCAAAGGTGATATTCGTGGTGTCGCGGCACCTGAGTCAGCCAACAACGCCGCTGCGCAAACGTCATTCATTCCGTTGTTGACACTTGGTATTCCGCCCAATCCGGTGATGGCACTAATGGTCGGCGCCATGATTATTCAAGGCATTCAACCCGGTCCGCAGGTGATGACGGAGAAGCCACAACTTTTTTGGGGCATGATTGTTTCGATGTGGTTGGGCAATCTCATGCTGGTTATTCTGAACCTGCCGTTGATTGGCATATGGATTAAGTTATTGACGGTGCCATATCGTTTGCTTTATCCGGCAATTTTGGTTTTCTGTTGTATTGGTGTGTATTCATTGTCGAACAGTCCGTTTGACGTGGTGCTGACGGCTATGTTTGGATTTATCGGCTATTTGTTTCTTAAACTCGAATGTGAGCCAGCGCCGTTGCTGCTGGGTTTTATTCTTGGCCCGATGATGGAAGAAAATTTACGGCGCGCCATGTTGTTGTCCAGGGGTGACGCAACCGTCTTTGTAACCCGACCGTTGTCGGCCTCATTGTTGGCAGTTGCCGCGTTGTTGTTGGTTATTATTGCCCTCCCGGCGATTCGCAAGAAACGCGAAGAGGCGTTTGTCGAGGAGTAGCATTTATTTGTATGGTTGCTTGAACAACTCGCCCCGCAGTTGCGGGGCGAGTTGTTTCACCCGGGCGAACGTATTGATGTTGGCATCAACGTCAAACCGGGGCGTGACATAAAATACAACATACCTTTGAAATAAAACCATGGACAGTCCCAAAATTTCAGCTGAACAACCAATTGAGTTTTCTCCTACACCGGTTGGTCCGCAACCGCGGCCTCTGCCGTTGCCACCACGCAAGCCAGACGCCTTTGAATGTTGTGGAACCGGTTGTATTCCCTGCGTGATGGATATTTACGAAGAAGAATTTTGGCAGTATGAAAAAAACATGAAAGCGTGGGCTGACGCAGCCGACCAGCCGATTTAGATTCATGCTATTCGAGGTTTTAAATTTTCTACAGGATTGAAAACATGTTTGCAACACCGTTTACTTTCGCTACGCCTTATCCTTCGCAACGTATGCCGGTGATGGCAAAAAATATCGTCGCCACATCACAACCGTTGGCCGCACAGGCGGGCTTATCGATGCTGCAGCAGGGTGGCAATGCGGTTGATGCTGCCGTCGCAGCGGCGATCACGCTGACGGTGGTCGAACCTACTTCGAATGGCATTGGCTCGGATGGTTTTTCGATTGTTTGGGATGGCACCGAATTACTCGGGTTGAACGCCTCCGGACGGGCGCCGGCCAGCTGGACGCCGTCCTACTTTGAAAAAAAATATCCGCAGCAAGCGGCCATGCCGGAGCGTGGAATTGATTCGGTCACTATTCCCGGCGCGGTTTCACAATGGGTTTCGCTATCCAAAAAATTCGGCAAGTTGCCATTCGAAAAATTATTTGCGCCGGCAATTGCCTATGCGCGAAACGGCCATCTGGTTTCACCAATCACCGCCACCAGTTGGGCACGCCAGGCAAGTATGATCCCTTCCGCCGATTTTCAGCGCGACTTTACGGTGGGTGGCGTTACCCCGGCTGCGGGCGCGAAATGGCAGTTTGCGGCGCAAGCCAATACCCTCGAAGAAATCGCCTCGACCCAAGGTGAGAGTTTTTATCGTGGCGCGCTTGCCGAGAAAATGGTTGCGCATTCGCGTGCCTTGGGTGGTGGTCATCAATTGGCGGATTTTGCCGCGCATCAAGCCGATTGGGTCGGCACCATCCACCAAGATTATCGTGACGTGCGTTTGCACGAAATTCCGCCAAACGGACAGGGCTTGGCCGCGTTAATCTGTCTGGGCATCCTCGAACATTTTGATTTGTCGTCACACAAGGTGGACTCGTTGTTGAGTGTGCATTTGCAGATCGAGGCGATGAAGTTGGCCTTTGCTGACGCCTATCGCTACATTGCCGATTCGCGCTTTATGGATATGCCCGTTGCGGCGTTATTGGACAAAAAGTATTTGCAGTCGCGTGCTGCGATGATTGATATGCAGCGCGCCGGTCAACCGGTGTTTGGTGTACCCCAACACGGCGGAACGGTTTATCTGACCACCGCCGATGCCAGTGGCATGATGGTCAGCTTGATCCAATCAAACTACATGGGTTTTGGTTCAGGTGTGGTGGTGCCCGACACCGGTATTTCTTTGCAGAATCGTGGTCATGGTTTTACGCGGGAGGCAAATCACCCCAATCAAGTCGCGCCAAACAAACGGCCGTTCCAAACCATCATCCCGGCGTTTCTCACCACGCCTAACAATCAACCGTTGATGTCATTCGGCGTGATGGGCGGCCACATGCAGCCGCAAGGCCACGTGCAAATGGTCACGCGTATTCGTGATTACGGACAGAACCCACAAGCCGCCTCTGATGCGCCGCGTTGGATTGTCAATGCGGACGGCACCATTGGTTTGGAAGAGGCGTTGATTGCCAGCATTGGTCAGAGACTAACCGCAATGGGCCATCGTCTTGCCACCGCCGAGGCGGTTAATTTTGCGTTTGGTGGAGCCCAATTAATCTGGCGAACCGACGATGGTTATATCGCCGGTTCCGATCACCGCAAAGATGGACACGCGGTTGGATATTGACGGCTAGACAACTAGTCTTTGTCTTCGTGGCGCGCTTGAAACACCGGCTCGGCACCCCCACCAACCGGCACCATTGGTTCCGGGGTCTTGTTGGTGAAATAGCGCGAACCCCATTTGCCGAGTGAATCCATATAGGTGTAGAGCACCGGCACCACCACCAGCGTCATGATGGTCGAGGTGATGATGCCGCCGATGACCGCGTGCGCCATCGGTGACTGTTGCTCGGAGCCGGCACCAAAGGCCAACGCCAGCGGCAGCATGCCGAAGATCATGGCGGTGGTGGTCATGAGGATCGGTCGCAGGCGCACTTGGCCGGCATTAAGGATGGCTTCGTCGCGTGACAACCCCTCGCGAATGCCGTGGTTGGTGAAGTCCACGAGCAGAATGGCGTTTTTGGTCACCAGCCCCATCAGCATAATAAAACCGATGATCGAAAATAGATTCAATGTCGAACCGAATATGAGCAACGACAAAAACACACCAATCAACGACAGCGGCAGCGAGGCCATGATCGCCAAGGGTTGTAAGAAGCTGCCGAATTGCGATGCCAGAATAAAGTAGATAAAAATCACGCCCAGTGCCAAGGCGGCCACGGCATAACCAAGTGACTCATCCATGTCTTGTGATGAGCCGCCGTATTGAATCCGATAACCAGGCGGCAATTCAAGCTTGTTGGCGATTTTTTTCACTTCGGTAGACATTTCGCCGACATTCACATTGTTGGCCACACCCGAAAAAATTCGAATTTGGCGTTGCAAATTACGGCGGTCGATACGCCGCTCCGACACACTCGGATTAAATTCGGACACCTGTCTGAGTGGCACCATACGTGGCAAGCCATCGGCGTTGGTGCCACTGGCGCGCACATACAGTTTGTCGAGATCACCAATGCCGGTGCGTTGGTCTCTTGGCAGACGCACCATCACCTGATGGTTCTCACCATCCGGGCCTTCCCATTGACCGACCGGCTCACCGGCAATCAGCGCGCGGGTGGTGACACCAATTTCATTCATCGATACGCCCAGATCAGAGGCCAATTCGCGATTGACGACGATGTCGAGCGATGGGTTGGTCGGTTTGTAGGTGGACTCAATATCTACCAAACCTTTAATGGTGCGCATTTTGGTCATCATGTCGCCCGAAAGACGCGCCAGCTCTTTGATGTCCGGGCCCATCACAAAAACCTGAATGGGGCGATTGAAACCAATATTGATTTCCAGTCCGGCGATACGATTCAATCGCGTCCGAACGGCATCGTCCAATTGTTTTTGGCTGCGCTTGCGTGTTTCTTTGTCGGTGAGTTGTAATTCGAACCAGGCATTATTTTTGTTGACCGATTTCGAAACGCGTTTGATTTCTGGAAAATCTTTTAATGCCGCTTCAACTTGTTCGGCCTTGGTGTTGGTATACGTTAACGACGAACCAATCGGCGTTTGAATTTGCACGCTGGTCCAATTGTTGTCTTCTTGTGGCACAAACTCGGAGCCAATAAACGGCACCAACAAAAAACTTCCAAAAAATGTTGCCGCGGCGATCGCCAGTGTGGTCTTGCGACGCGCCAATGACCAGCGCAACCAAATATCGTACTTAAGGTGCAACCAATCCATGCCCGCTTGTTGTTTGTCGAGCAGGAATTTGAGTGGTTTCCATTCCATCCATTTTGATTTCGGGTCGTGCCAGATTGACGACAACATCGGGTCGAGAGTGAACGAAACAAACAGCGACACCATCACTGCAACCACCACGGTGATACCAAACTGCAGGAAAAATTTACCAATGATGCCGCCCATAAACGCCACCGGCAAAAATACCGCAACAATGGTGAACGTGGTCGCCATCACGGCAATACCAATTTCGTTGGTTGCGTCAAACGCCGCCTGCATATGGGTTTTACCCATGCCAAGATGGCGGACAATGTTTTCACGCACGACAATCGCGTCATCGATCAATACACCAATCGATAACGACATGGCCAACAGGGTCATGAAGTTAATGGTGAAGCCCATGGCGTACAAGACAATAAACGTGGCAAATATTGAGATCGGCAAGGTCAGGCCGGTGATCACCGTCGAGCGCCACGAGTGCAGGAATAAGAACACGATCAACACCGTCAACAACGCACCTTCGAGGATGGTGGTTTTGACGTTGTCGACGCCATCCTTGATGAACTTGGAACGATCAAAGGTAATTTCAAGAATGATGTCGGCAGGCATTTGTTTTTTTAACGCTTCCACTTGTTTCTTGACGCCATCTGCCATTTCAATGGTATTGGCACCACGTGTTTTGCGAATCTGAATGGAGATGGCGCGATTGCCGTCGGTGGTCGAAAAGGAGGTCTCTTCGCGTTGCGCATCCGCGACATCGGCGATTTGGCCGAGGGTGACGGCGGTACTGCCGCCAACACCACGGCGGGCAACAATGATTCTTGAGAAGTCATCCGCGTTGCGGATTTTGCCCTGCACCTGCACCAAACGTTCACTGACGTTGGAAACCAGCGCACCAGCAGAAATATTTTGATTCTCGGCACGAATGGCGGCGATGACATCACTCACACCGATACCAAACGACGCCATTTTTTCCGGACGAAGATTGACTGCCAATTCACGGCCGACGTCACCCGACAAGGCGATATTGCCGACACCAGGTGCACCCTGCAGACGTTTCACCACCAATTGATCTGCCAGGTCGGAAATCTCGCGCAGGCTGCGTGAATTCGAGCGCATCGACAGATATAACAGCGGCTGATCATCATCCATGCTGGCGCGGGTGACGGTGGGTTCACCCACATCGCGGTTAAATCCACGCCGCGCTTCAGCGACTTTGTCGCGCACATCCTGAATGGCCACACGCGGATCGGTGGTCAGTTCAAATTCCACCACTACCCAACCATAACCAATTTGTGATGACGACCGAATCGTCTTCACACCATTGATGGTGTTGACCGATTGTTCGATTAGTTTCACCACATCTTTTTCAACGGCTTCCGATGACGCACCCGGATAGGGCGTGCCAATCACCGCAATCGGAATGGCAATATCCGGCATTTGATCAACCGCCAAACGTTGGTATGAAAATAGCCCCAACACCATCAGTGCCATCATCACCATGGTTGCAAAAACCGGGTGATTAATTGATACCTTGGTCATCCACATATTGTTTCTCCAAAAGTCGTTATATAGCGCTCGTTTTCGGGCATTTATGCCTGAATTCGCCCGTCAATAAACAACTCTTTAATTATAGTTTTCCGGCAGCAGCAGGCTTGCCAATTGTTGAAGGCTCAGTGGCGGTGACTTTGGTGCCGTCAAGTTGAATGATGGCTTTGCCACCGGCCTTGAGGCCTTCCATCTTCACCGACACAACCTGGGTGCCATCTGCCAGTCCGTCGCGAATCTCAACCAACCCCATATCAATATTGCGTGCGCCAACCGAAACCGGCTTACGCACCAGCTTCTCTTTTTCAATGGTGAACACAAAACTCTGGCCGCCTTCTTCACGCAGGGCAACCAACGGCAGCGCGTTGACCGGGCCACGTGATTGCGCGGCGAGTTTGCCACTGGCAAACATGCCACCCTTGAGTGACTGATCGGCGTTGGCAATGGCCACAAATACCGCAATCGAACGCGATCCCGCGTCGGCACTCGGGTTGATACGTTCGACTTTGCCGGTGAATTGACGCCCGGTAAATCCTTCGACCGTGAAGGCAATTTCCTGGCCGATCCTAACGTGTGGAATTTCCGAAACGGGAATCATCGATTCGAGTTCCATGCGGGTCAAATCAACAATTTGCATGACTGCCATATCTGCCGAGACTTTTTCGCCGATGTTGATCATGCGTTTGGCAACAATGCCGGCGAACGGGGCGCGAATCGATGCATCGTTGAGTGCGCGTTGTGATATTGCCGCTTGCGCTTCTGCAGACCTTAAGTTGGCGCGCGCCACTTCGGCATTGCTGCTGACCGCATCGAGCGCGTTTTGCGAAATAAAATTTTTCGCCAGTAATTGTTTGTTATTGGCCTCATTTTTACTGGCCAACTCCAGTCGAGCTTTCATTTCTGCCACGGACGCGTGTTGTGCGTCCAGTCTTGCCCGTAAGTCGGCGGTGTCGAGCGACACCAACACCTGACCGGCGGTGACGCGTTGGCCTTCTTGCACGTGTACTTGCGCGACTTCGGCCGCCACTTTGGATTTTACGACCGCCTGGGTCAGTGGTTTTAAGGTGCCGGAAACGGGAATCATATTGCCGAGTTCGCGTGGGCTCAACAATGCCAAGTCACCTTTGCTGAATTCAAACACCGATTCCTGGGTTTTCTTTGGGTCGGGTTTTTTGTTGGCCATTGCCCGCCAGGTGGCAAGTGAGCCGATTGCCAATAGCGCAATCAACGCGACCGCGACCGGTTTGATCCAGCGGCGGCGGAAGAATCTGCCAATGGCCGAAGGCGAGCCGTTGAAGGCGGCATCGTTTACAGTGGTTTCACTACGTTTTTTAAATAACATATTTTTTTACAGTCTGGTTAGCGTGGTGAGTCTGGTGAGCAATATAAGCAGTACGGCAGTGTGACGGGACGGGCAAAAAAGTTCCATTTGGACGCGACGGAATGCGTATTCGGATTCACCAGTAGTACCTTACGCCGATAAATCGCAGAAATCAGCGCCCAAACGGCCTGCTGCTATCCCCTAGTCGGGGGATGCCGGTTTGGTGTGTTCCGGCATGGTGTGTGCCCGCATTGCGGGCGGCATGGCGGCGGGTTGCCATTGTTGTGCGGCACGGCCGAGTAATTGTTCTGGGCTGTGCGCGGTTACTTGGCAGGGTTGCCGCAAAAAGCGCAAACAGTCATTCAATTGTTTGATGGCCTCCCCGCAATCAATGGCAGGTGCCAGCGTTTGTTTGGACAGCTTTTGCCCTGCGTTGTTCATCACCACTGGAATGTGCAGGTATTGCGGCGTCGCAATTCCCAACAACCGCTGCAAATGAATTTGCCGCGCGGTCGAGTCGAGTAAATCGGCACCCCGCACAATATCGGTCACACCAAGGTCGTGATCATCGACCACCACCGCCAGTTGATAGGCGAATAATTGATCGCGGCGTTTCAACACAAAGTCACCCACCTCCTGCTCGAGGTTTCGGCTTTGTTTGCCCTGCAATCGGTCTTCAAACGTGATCGCAGTGTTGTGGGTAATGACCCGTAAGGCATTGCCGTCGAATAAATGACCGGCGTGGCGACAGGTGCCGGCATATACCGGCCCATCGATCGCCCTGGTATTTGAAACAGAAGAGTCGGCGATTTCGCGGCGTGAACACACACAGGCGTACACCTGTTGGTCACTGATTAATTTTTGCAACGCATCTTCATATCGTAATTTTTGATTGGATTGCACAACAATTTCGCCATCCCAACGAAAGCCGAAGGTGTGTAAGGTTTGAATAATGTCGTCGGTATGTTCCGGTTTGCAACGGGTTTCATCGATGTCTTCAATACGTAAATGCCAAAGCCCCCCACGGGCGCGTGCATCCAAATAACTGGCGACGGCCGCCACCAATGAGCCGAAGTGCAACGGGCCGGTGGGTGAGGGCGCGTAACGACCAACATAGCGGGAAACCGGGTGGCCACCTTGCTGCGTGCCAAGCTTATCCATATTCGGCATATTCGGCATATTCGGCATCTTCGGCATATTCGGCGCGGTCGACCGGTCGATTGGTGCATTCATGCTTTGGCACCATTGTTCGCAAAAATGCTGGCGGCGATTTCTGGCCGCTCGAATTGTTGAATGAACCAACGCAACGCCCGC
>JAYTBF010000255.1:0-3537 GCA_043737175.1 Burkholderiales bacterium | reverse complement strand
GATTTCGCTCATGCGGAGGCGCGAGCACAATAGCCAACTTAGACCCCGGCCTCCGCCGGGGAGACAGCTTAAATCATGATTGAACATAAAATTATCGGCCACACTTGTATTGTTACGCTCAACAATCCTCCGGCCAACACCTGGACGGCCGAATCACTGGCGGCGCTAAAGACATTGGCAAAAACTCTCGAGAGTGATGACAATATTTATGCCGCCATTCTGACCGGCAGCGGTGAGAAGTTTTTTTCCGCCGGTGCGGATTTAAAACACTTTCAGGGAGGCGATGAAAAGGGTGTGATGGCGGCGCGTCATTTTATTCATACCTTTGGTGCGGCGTTTGAGGCGTGGATGAACACACGTTTTGTCACCATCGCCGCGATCAACGGCTATTGCATGGGCGGTGGGCTCGAAGGCGCGCTCGCTTGTGACATTCGTATCGCGGAGGCCCACGCACAAATGGCGATGCCGGAACCCGGTGTGGGTCTGTTGCCCGGCGGTTGTGGCACCCAAAATCTGCCGTGGCTGATTGGTGAAGGCTGGGCCAAGCGCATGATCCTGACCGGCGAACGTGTCAACGCCGAAACCGCACAACGTATTGGCTTGGTCGAAGAAGTCGTTGAAAAGGGAAAATCGCTTGAGGCCGCGATGGTGATGGCCGAACGGGTTGCCTCGTTGTCACCCAAATCCGTTTCATTTTGCAAGTCGCTCATTCACAACGCCCGCAACGGTGTGCCACGCACCGCGGGTCTGGCGCTCGAGCGGGAACGCTTTATGGATTTGTTCACTTTTGAAGATCAGGCCGAAGGTGTGAATGCGTTCCTCGAAAAACGCAAACCAAATTGGAAAAATAAGTAAAACACCAATAACGACGAGCGTTTTCAGACGGAATGATCTGGAAGTGCTCTCCTGTCAACGACTTTTAACTAATGATATTTTTAAAATCCTGTCGTCCCAGCGAAGGCTGGAACCCAGTCCGTCCAAGTTCGCACAAATACGAAGGACTGGATTCCAGCCTTCGCTGGAATGACGAACTGATGAGATATTTTGAAGTTCCCCATACCAAATGACCTCTTTACCTACAGACGAAATCATTGTCGAAATTCGCAACCACGTTGCGCACGTGACGTTTAATCGGCCGCAAGCACTCAACGCCTTGACGTTTGAAATGCTCAAAACATTGCGCCGTTTGTTTGATGAATGGGCGCAGGATAAAAATATTGTTGCGGTGGTCTCGCACGGCAGCGGTGAAAAAGCCTATTGCGCGGGTGGTGATGTACGCGGTTTGTACAACAGCGTGACCGGTCTGGGTGAACGTGTTCACGAAGAATTTTTTCAGACCGAGTACACGCTCAATTACCAGATGCACTGTTTTCTGAAAAATACCGGCAAGCCTTACATCGCCATGATCGATGGCATTGTCATGGGTGGTGGCATGGGGGTGTCGCAAGGCGCGACGTTACGCATTGTGGGTGATCGTACAAAAATGGCGATGCCGGAAACCAAAATTGGATTGTTTCCGGACGTTGGCGGCACCTATTTTTTATCACGCGCCACCGATGCGACCGGACTCTATCTGGGGCTGACATCCAACATGATTAATGGCGCTGATGCCATCCACGCCAAACTTGCCGACCTGTACATGAGCCGCGAGGCGCAGGCACAATTTTTAGACGGCTTGGATAAAGTCGTGTGGTCAGATCATCCACTTGCGGATGTGGTGCTGCTGGCCAAACAGTTCGCCACACTCGAGTCCGACATTCCAGCGTCACCGCTGGCCTTGGTAGGCGACGCACTCACCGCACACTTCACCAACAAATTAAACGTATCGGCCATCATCAACGCACTCAACACCGAAACCCATCACACGGTTTGGGCAAAAAAAATTGTCCACGACCTTGGCCTGCGTTCACCAACGATGATGGAAGTCACCAAACGCCAGATTGAACAAGGTGGCAAGATGGCGCTCGCTGATAGTCTCAGGCTCGAATACAACATGATGATGCAGGTGTTTGATCATCCCGATGTCGTCGAAGGCATTCGTGCCCTCGCCATCGATAAAGACAACCAGCCAAAATGGTCACCGGCGTCGCTACACGAGGTGAGCCCATCCATGATTGACGATTTTTTTATGCCACGTTGGGCGCCACAGGCTCACCCGCTGGCCAATCTCTAAACGTTTAACGGATAAATCGCGCAAATGAAACTTGTCACCTACCAATTGCTCAACACCACTGCGCTCAAAACCGGCATCCTCATTTCGAACCATCAAGTGTTGGATATTGCCGCCGAAGTGACCGTGCGCAACAATCAAACCAACGTCGCCACCATGCTGGATATTATCGAAGGCGGTGCGACCACCATGGCGCTGCTAAGAGAAATCGAAGCGACACCCAAAACCGCGCCCGTATTGCTCAATACCGCCCTGTTAAGGGCACCGATTCCGCGTCCACGGAAAAATGTGTTTTGTGTCGGCTGGAATTTCCTCGAGCACTTTGTTGAAGGCGCGTCCACCTTGCAGGATGGCCGCGAAATTCCCAAGTGGCCGGTGTTTTTTTCGAAAGCGCCAACCGCGGTAAACGGCCCATATGACGTCATCCCGTTTGATGCCAGCGTGTCAACACAACTCGATTGGGAAGTGGAACTGGCCGTGATTATCGGAAAGACCGGCAAAAATATTGCCGAGGTGGATGCGATGGATTACATTTTTGGTTATACGATCGCCAATGACGTGACCTGGCGCGATGTACAGCGCCGCCACGGTGGCCAATGGGACAAAGGCAAATCGCTTGATGGCACCTGCCCGATTGGCCCCTGCATCGTCACCGCGGACGCGATTGACCCGAACAATTTGGATATCGAGTGCCGCGTATCCGGTGTGGTCAAACAAAAATCCAACACCAAACACCTTTATTTCAAAATTCCCCGGCTGATTCATGACCTGTCGTTGGGACAAACGCTAGAGGCAGGCGACATTATTTCGACCGGCACACCCGAAGGCGTTGGATTTGCCCGCACACCACCGGAGTGGATGAAGCCGGGTGATTTGTTGGAAACAGAAATCGCCGGAATTGGCATCATGCGAAATCCAATCGGCGCGTTGTGAGCCGATATACACATCGCGCATTTTTATTAGCCACGCCGCTTGCCATATGGCTGTCTGTTGTCAATCTAGCGGCGGCAGAGGGCCAGCTGCAGGTGCAGGCACAGCCCCAGGCACCCCACCCATTCCAATTGGTGATGATCGACGCAGTCTCAGAAGCCCGACTGGGCGCGTTTCCGATTGACCGCGCCATTATCGCCAAAGCAATCGATAATTTATCGAAGGCTGGTGCCAAGGCGGTGGTGCTGAAATTTTTTTATGACCAACCATCGACCAACGGTGCCAGCGACGCTGCCCTCGTCAAAGCCATGACTGAAACAAAGGTGTTGTTACAGGCGCGTATTGACAACAACGAAGCCAATCCCAATCCGCTGCCCGCGCGCTTTTCGATTAACGCGCCGACCGGACCGGTGGCCGTATCCGGGCGGTCGGGATGG
>JAYTBF010000254.1:0-8615 GCA_043737175.1 Burkholderiales bacterium | reverse complement strand
CATCAATATGGTGTACCCAAACGAATGGTTAAGTCGCCGCAAAGTGATTGATACCGCCTACCTCACCACCGACAAATCAGCCGAAGCCGCCAAGACCTTTCAACTGATCAAACCCGCCCTGCTCAAAACAAGCTTCCCCAACGACGATTTTGGCCAAGCCTTGCAAGCTACGGTGGAACTCGCCGCCGCCGGGTTGGCGCCACCCGTCATCCATATCACCTTGAATGCCGCCGATGGTGATCAGCATCACGCCTTTGACACCCACTGGGATCAGTTGAAGTACCACGGCCCGGTATTAACCCGTCTGGCCAATGGCTTGGCCGCGTTTCGGCAGGGCATGCAGGAAATCAACCAGTGGGATGACACCCTGCTGTTTACCTACGACGAATTTGGCCGCAGCCCGAAAGAAAATGACAAACAAGGCACGCACCATGGCTGGGCGGGTGTGCATTTTGCGGCTGGCGGCAAAGTCAAAGGCGGGCTGATCGGTCAAATCATGCCGGTGATCGATGTATTTCAAATTGACGGTCCGCCGCCCACTACCGATTATCGCGCGCTCTACACGTCGGTCATTGAAAGCTGGTGGGGGGGTAACGCCAACGGCGTGTTTGCCCGCCGCTTCAAACCAGTCGATTTGCTCCGCACCTAGTCACCTTCATTGGCCTGAATCTTTTGAAACCCAAATTTCCCGCACCCAAAGCCATTCTGTTCGACTTTGATGGTACCTTTGCAGACACCGCACCAGATATGGCGACTGCGGCAAATATGCTTCGTCAAGCGCACGGGTTGGGCACTTTGCCCCATGCCGACTATCGGCCACATGTCTCGCGCGGCGGACGCGGCATGGTTGGCGTGGCGTTTGATAAAACACCCGATGACGCCGAATTTGAATCCCTGCGTGATGCGTTTTTGGCACTATACGAATCCAATCTGTGCCATCACACACGCTTTTTTGACGGCATGGATGAAACCGTGACGCGGCTTGAACAAAGCAACATCGCCTGGGGCATCGTCACCAATAAGGCCAGTCGTTTTACCAACCCACTTGTTAAACAACTCGGCCTCGATACCCGTGCCGGCTGTATTGTCAGTGGCGACACCACGCCACACGCCAAACCGCACCCCGCGCCACTGTTACACGCCGCCGCACTGTTGGGAGTCGCCGCCAACGATTGCTGGTACGTTGGTGACGACGAGCGCGACATCATCGCCGCCCATGCGGCCGGCATGAAAAGTGTCATCGCGTTATACGGTTATTTGGGTGGCACCGACCCCTGCTCGTGGAATGCCCACTCCACCGTGCGCACCCCGCTCGAGCTACTTGAATTATTTGACCGCACCCCCATCCTCATAGCGTGAGATAATTCACACACATATCGATTTCGGGGCCGACCTGGTTTCGACGTGGGCAACAAGCAGAACCGTGCATACCGAGGGGTGGTCACCTCGTAAATACAACCGCAAACAAATAGTCGCAAACGACGAAAACTACGCACTAGCTGCCTAAAAACCAGCCGCGCTCTGCACCGGTGGGCCTTAACGCCGGGTATCGCAAGATACAGCAGAGTCATTAACGAGGATCGCCTGCCATCGGGTCACTTGGTGTCAGGTTAAATTAAGGTGACTCGCTGCGTACCAGCCCGCCCCTTGGCGTGTACGTGGTCAGAAATAAATACGGGGAACTAAGTATGTAGATCGGCCTGTAGAAGGCTTGCGGACGCGGGTTCGATTCCCGCCGGCTCCACCAGTAAATAAAATGGCCACCCGGCACTATCGGGTGGCCTTTTTATTTGCTGATCCAAACCATCGCGCAATCGAACCGGCGGGACGCGGGATGAGTGCGGACACAAAACATGAACTGCTTCATGTTTTGTGCCTCACGAATCTGAGCGCCATGCATGGCGCGACGTGGCTTTTTTGGCGAAGTCAAAAAAGGATTCCCGCCGGCTCCACCAGTAAATAAAATGGCCACCCGGCACTATCGGGTGGCCTTTTTATTTGCTGATCCAAACCATCGCTGATCCAAACCATCGCGCAATGAATTTGTGGAATCTAATTCGCGTCCGGCACGGACGGGGGATGCGTGTGGACACAAAACATGAACTGCTTCATGTTTTGTGTCTCACAAATCTGAGCGCCATACCAGGCGCGAAGTGGCTTTTTTGGCAAGGCCAAAAAAGGATTCCCGCCGGCTCCACCAACAAATAAGAATGCCACCCAGCTTCATCGGGTGGCATTCTTATTTGTTGATCGAATACGGGTGGAATCGAATACGGGTGGAATCGAATTGCGGCCGCTGCGGACGGCGAGCGCGGGGAACGTAGACGTTGTGGGCGGTTGGCTTGATGTTCATCGTGGGCTCCGTAGTTGATGAACGACACCACCATGAACGCGCTGGTTGATCAGGAAGCCAAGTCCCAACACAACAAGCAAATAGTACAGACATCAAGTGCATTTAATGCCCATCAAGCCGCCATCCTGTTAGACTTCAAACGATTTAAGACGACTATGATGGTCAACGCTTGAGCGCCAATGCCATGAACACCGAACCGTGGGTTACTGCCGAACAAGTTGCCCAACATCTGGGCGTGGTGAAAGACACTGTCTACCGCTGGCGCGAGCGCAAACGTCTGCCTGCGCACAAGATTGGGCGGCTGTGGAAATTCCAGCTATCCGAGATCGACGAGTGGGTACGCGTGGGTGGCGCGGATGAGGATTCGGAAAGCAGAAACGTAGATCACACAGCTGCGTCAGAGGCAGGTAAAGCATGAGCAAATCCGAGGCACAAACACGTTCTGAGCTCATTGACCAGCAACTTGCGCAGTCCGGCTGGAATGTCAAAGACCCTACGCAGGTCATAGAAGAATTCGACATTCTGACGACTTTGCCACAAGGTGTTGCGGAGCCCCGCACCCCCTACGAGGGCCACCAATTCAGTGATTACGTATTGCTGGGCAAAGATCGCAAACCCCTTGCCGTCGTTGAGGCCAAGAAGTCCAGCAAGGATGCAGCAATCGGCCGCGAACAGGCCAAACAATACTGCTACAACATTCAGAACCAACTCGGCGGTGAGTTGCCATTCTGCTTTTACACCAACGGACTCGAAACGCATTTTTGGGATCTAGGAAACTACCCCCCGCGCAAAGTCGTTGGTTTCCCGACGAGAGATGATCTGGAGCGCTTCGCCTATATCCGCCGCAATCGCAAGCCGTTGACGCAGGAGTTCATCAACACCGCTATCGCCGGGCGTGACTACCAGATTCGTGCTATCCGTGCGGTACTGGAAGGCATCGAACAACAGAAACGCGATTTTCTGCTGGTCATGGCCACCGGCACCGGCAAAACCCGCACCTGCATTGCCATGGCGGATGCACTGATGCGCGCTGGCCATGCCGAGAAAATCCTGTTCCTAGTGGACCGTATCGCACTGCGCGAGCAGGCGCTGGCCGCCTTCAAGGAGCATCTGCCCAACGAACCGCGCTGGCCCAATGTTGGCGAGAAACTGATTGCCAAGGACCGTCGCATCTACGTTGCCACGTACCCGACGATGCTCAACATCGTCCGCGATGAGTCCCAGAGCCTCTCGCCACATTTTTTTGATCTCATCGTGGTCGATGAAAGTCATCGCTCCATCTACAACACCTACGGCGAAGTGCTTGACTATTTTAAAACCATCACGCTGGGTTTGACCGCAACACCTACTGACATCATTGATCACAACACCTTCCAGCTTTTCCATTGCGAAGATGGCCTGCCGACCTTTGCCTACACCTTTGAAGAGGCCGTGAACAACGTTCCGCCTTATCTCTGCAATTTTCAGGTCATGAAAATTCAGACCAAGTTCCAGATGGAAGGCATCAGCAAGCGCACCATTTCATTGGACGATCAGAAAAAGTTGATCCTGCAAGGTAAAGAGGTTGAAGAGATCAACTTCGAAGGCTCGCAGTTGGAAAAGCAGGTGATCAATAAAGGCACCAACACCCTGATTGTCCGGGAGTTCATGGAGGAATCCATCAAGGACGCCAACGGCGTGCTGCCGGGTAAGACCATTTTTTTCTGCGCGACCATGGCGCACGCACGGCGCATGGAAGAAATTTTCGACAAGCTCTACCCGCAACACAAGGGCGAACTGGCCAAGGTGCTTGTATCGGACGATCCGCGCGTCTACGGCAAAGGCGGCCTGCTGGATCAATTCACCAACAACGATATGCCGCGCGTTGCCATCAGCGTGGACATGCTTGACACCGGCATCGATGTGCGCGAGATCGTTAACCTCGTCTTCGCCAAGCCGGTTTATTCCTACACCAAGTTTTGGCAGATGGTGGGGCGCGGCACGCGTTTGCTGGAAGCGAACAAACCCAAGCCATGGTGCTTGGAAAAAGACGTGTTTCTAATTCTCGATTGCTGGGATAACTTCGAATACTTCAAGCTCAACCCCAAGGGCAAGGAACTCAAACCCCAGTTGCCATTACCTGTGCGGCTGGTGGGCCTGCGGCTCGACAAGATCGAGAAGGCCATCGACAAAGGCCATGCCGACATTGCTACACGTGAAATCGACAAACTGCGCCTGCAGATTGCCACGCTGCCCAAAGAGTCAGTGGTCATCAAGGAAGCGGCCGCTGCACTGGCGCGGCTGGAAGAAGAAAACTTCTGGATCAGCCTGACGCACCCGAAGCTGGAATTCCTGCGCGCCGAGATCAAGCCGCTGTTCCGCACCGTCTCCGAGGCGGATTTCAAAGCGATGCGTTTCGAGCGCGACCTGCTGGAATACTCCCTCGCCCTGCTCAATGAAGACAAGGAACAAGCCGAAACCATCAAAGAAGGCATCGTCGAACAAATCAGCGAACTGCCGCTCTCGGTCAGCTTCGTGAAGCAGGAAGAAGCGCTGATCCGCGCCGCGCAAACCAGCCACTATTGGGCCAAGGCGGATGAAGACGCATTCGACGAACTGGTCGCCAAGCTCGGCCCGCTGATGAAATTCCGCGAGCAAACCACCGGCCAGGAGCAAACCCACCTTGATCTGGCCGACGAGCTGCACAAAAAGGAATGGGTGGAATTCGGCCCGCAGCACGAGGCCGTGAGCGTCAGCCGTTACCGCGAAATGGTCGAGGCGTTGATCGTCGAACTGACAGAGCACAACCCGGTGCTGCAGAAAATCAAAAACGGTGAAGTTGTGAGCACCGATGAAGCCAACGAACTGGCCGAGCTGTTACACGAGGAGCACCCGCACATCACCGAAGCCCTGCTGCGCCAAGTGTACAAAAACCGCAAAGCGCACTTCATCCAATTCATCCGCCACATTCTCGGCATCGAAGTATTGCAAAGTTTCCCCGATACCGTTAGCGCAGCTTTTGATCGATTCATCCGCGCGCACACCACCCTTAACAGCCGCCAGCTGGAATTTCTCAGCTTGCTGAAAAACTTCATTGTTGAACGCGAAAAGGTGGAAAAACGTGACCTCATCAACACGCCCTTCACGGTCCTTCACCCGCAGGGCATACGCGGCGTATTCAGCCCGGCCGAGATCAACGAAATATTGCAGCTCACTGAGCGGCTGGCCGCGTAAAAACGGAACAAAAAAGACAAGGGAGCACCATGGAATCAAAATCCATACAACTGATGAAAAGCCATTTCGATGCCTTGAGCCATACCAGCAGGGAGGAAGGCGTCGAATTCTGGTTTGCCCGCGATTTGATGGAGCCTCTCGGCTATGCCCGCTGGGAAAACTTCCAGACCTCCATCAAACGGGCTATCGAATCATGCGAAACAACGGGCTACGCGGCGGCGGATCATTTTCGCGACGTCACGAAAATGATCGAGATCGGCAAAGGCGGGCAACGACCGGTAGACGATTTCATGCTCACCCGCTATGCCTGCTACCTCGTCGCCCAAAACGGCGACCCGCGCAAGGAGCCCATCGCCTTTGCCCAAAGCTACTTTGCCATTCAGACGCGCAAGCAGGAATTGATCGAGGATCGCATGCGCCTGCAGGCCCGGCTGGATGTCCGCAAGCGCCTCCGCGAGTCGGAAAAAACACTCTCACAAAACGTTTACGAGCGCGGCGTCGACGATGCCGGATTCGGACGTATCCGCTCCAGCGGAGATGCCGCGCTCTTCGGTGGCTATGCCACCCAGGCCATGAAAAACCGGTTTGGCATTACCAAGACCCGTCCCCTGGCCGACTTTCTGCCCACCCTGACCATTGCCGCGAAGAACCTGGCCACCGAAATAACGAACCACAACGTCGGCCAGGATAACCTGCTGGGAGAACTGGCCATTACCCGCGAGCATGTGCAAAACAACGAAAGCGTGCGTGACATGCTGGGCCAGCGGGGCATCAAGCCGGAACAACTCCAGCCGGAAGAAGACATCAAGAAGCTGGAGCGGCGAGTCAAAGCCGAGGAAAAGAAGCTTGTCCAACAGTCGGGAACGCTGCCTGCCCCGAAAAACGAAGAATAAGCCGCGAACAGCACCACAACCATCTGCTGATCAGCGACTTTCGCTGCCAGCCAAGGATCATCTCGCCATGCTGCAAAACAACCCCGAACTCAAAAGCAAAATCGACCAGCTCTGGAATAAATTCTGGAGCGGCGGCATCAGCAACCCGCTCACCGCCATCGAGCAGATCACCTACCTTCTATTCATGAAGCGGCTGGATGAGCTGGACCTCAAGCGCCAGGCCGATGCCGAATGGACAGGTGAAAAATACACCTCCAAATTCGAAGGTAAATGGATTCCACCCGAGCACCGCGCCAAAGCAAGGGACGACGACACCCAGAAAGCGACCGACAAACGTCACGCCGATGCCAAAATGTACGAAATCGAAAAGCGTACCCTGCGCTGGAGCGAATTCAAGCACATGCAGGCCGAAGACATGCTGCAGCACGTGCAGGGCAAGGTGTTCCCTTTCCTCAAAGACCTGAACGGCGCCGAATCCCGATTCACCCACCACATGAAGAACGCGGTATTCATCATTCCTAACGGCAGATTGCTGGTGGAAGCGGTGAAGACAGTCGACGAAATCTTCGAGGTGATGGAACGCGACTCGCAGGAGAAAGGCCAGGCCTTCCAGGACATCCAGGGTGATGTCTATGAAATGCTGTTGTCCGAGATCGCCACCGCCGGTAAAAACGGCCAGTTCCGCACCCCGCGCCATATCATCAAGCTCATGGCCGCATTGGTGCAGCCCAAGCTAGGCCAGAAGATCGCCGACCCGGCGTGCGGCTCTGGTGGCTTTCTGCTTGGTGCCTATCAATACATCGTTACGCAATTGGCCATTGCAGAGGCCAAACGCAACAAAACACAGGATACGGTTGTTGAAGATGAGGACGGCTTTCTCCGTGCCTCGGTCGCCGCCGCGCTCACCGAAAAAGCGCAAGCCATTCTGTCCAGCTCACTCTGGGGCTACGACATCGACGCCACCATGGTACGCCTCGGGCTGATGAACCTGATGATGCACGGCATCGACGAGCCCCACATCGACTACAAGGACACGCTCAGCAAGAGTTTTATCGAAGAATCCGAATACGACATCGTGATGGCCAACCCGCCCTTTACCGGCAGCATCGACATGGGCGACATCAACGAAAACCTGCAACTCGGCACCACCAAAACCGAGCTGTTGTTTGTTGAAAACATTTACCGCCTGCTCAAAAAAGGCGGCACCGCCTGCGTCATCGTGCCGCAAGGTGTGCTGTTTGGTGCCGGCGGTGCTTTTCGCGCGTTGCGTCAGTTGCTGATCGAGCGCTGCGACCTCAAGGCCGTGATTACCCTGCCCAGCGGCGTGTTCAAACCCTATGCCGGAGTCAGCACCGCCATTCTCTTGTTCACCAAAGTATGGGGACCGAAAGACAAAGTCACCCAGCCCGCCACCGAACACGTCTGGTTTTACGAAATGACCGCCGACGGCTACAGCCTGGATGACAAGCGCAGCAAACAGGCAGGCAATGGCGACCTGCAAGACATCATCGCCAGGTACCATGCCCGCAATCCCGCTACCGACACCGACCGCACGCAGAAATGCTTTGTCGTGCCCCGCGCCGAAATTGCCAGCGAAGAAAATAATTTCGATCTGTCTCTAAGCCGCTACAAGCAGGACGTGTTCGAAGAGGTGAAATACGACGCTCCGGGCGTGATTCTGGATCGGCTGATTCAGGCCGAGGTGGGCGATGTGGGCGAGGCAGAACTGGCCAAGGTGCAAAGCGGCATCGTGCGCGAGTTGCTGGAATTACGGAGGATGATCGGATGACGGACTCACCCGAAGACAAACGGCTGTCCAGAGGCAAGCAGAAAACTCAGGCGTCATTTCCCATAGCCGGAAATAAACTCAATTTGCCCGGCGATTATCAGGCGACCTTGGCCGACCTCAAGCAACGCATCATGAGCGAACGGTTGCGACTTACGCTGTCGGCGAACGTCACGATGATTCTGCTTTATTGGGATATTGGGCGGGTGATTCTCAACCGTCAGAACCAACAGGGCTGGGGCGCAAAAATCATTGACCGACTGTCGGAAGACCTCAAGCAAGCCTTCCCGGAAATGAATGGTTTTTCGCCGCGCAACTTGAAGTACATGCGCAAATTTGCCCAGCAATGGCCAGAACGGGAAATAGTGCA
>JAYTBF010000253.1:0-8643 GCA_043737175.1 Burkholderiales bacterium | reverse complement strand
CAGGCGCGGGCAAGCGCCGGATTTTTCTTGAAATAGGTGCGTATGCCATCGGCCATGGCGTCGGCCATTTTTGCCTGATAGATCGGATCGCGTAACTTACGCTCTTCTTCCGGATTGGAAATAAACGCTGTTTCAATCAGGATAGACGGAATATCCGGCGCCTTTAATACGGCAAATCCGGCCTGCTCCACCTGCGGTTTATGCAGACGATTCACCTCCCCCAATTCGGACAACATATAACGCCCCACTCTCAGGGAATCATTAATTTGGGCCGTCTGCGACAGGTCGAGCAAAATGCGTGCGAGTCCGGAGTCGCGTGTATTCAAATTGATGCCACCAATTAAATCGGCATCGTTTTCTTTGTTGGCAAGCCACTTCGCCGCTGTTGATGTGGCACCGCGCTCAGACAAGGCGAAAACAGACGAACCATTGGCCTGCGGCTGCACAAAGGCATCGGCATGCACACTGATGAACAGATCCGCCTTTAAGGTGCGGGCACGTTGTACCCGATGATTCAGTGGCACAAAAAAGTCACCGTCTCGGGTGAGCGCAATTCGAAAACGGACGTCGTCTTCAAAGCGGTTACGCAATTGACGCGAAATCGACAGAACAATATCTTTCTCGCGGGTGCCACGAGGGCCAATTGCGCCGGGGTCTTCGCCGCCGTGTCCGGGATCCACCACCACCATAAACGGCCGCAGTGGCCTTTTGCCGGCAATGATGGCAGGGGCCTCCGGCTTTTTGGGTGACTTGTCATTGGCTGTTGCTGAAGAAGGAGTGCCCGTCGCCGCCGGAATTTTTTCCGACGGCACGGGCACGGATTCACCTGGTTTAGAGGCGCCACCCTTTGATGCCATATTGGTGACATCGGGGGTCGATGGTGAATTTGGGGCGGTCTGCGAACTGAATGGTAGACCCTGGGCAAACGGGGCGATATCGTCGTTCAGCAGTGCCAGCATGGGATCGACCGGCTTGGCTGGATAAATATCGAGCATTAAACGATGACCGATACCATTGACCGGTGGAACGGCAAAAACTTGTGGCAATACTTCTGTTTTTAAATCGAGCACCACACGCACCACATTGGGTCGATTGATACCCACACGCACCAGGGCAATATACGGGTCGTCACGACCAACCAAGGTGGCGAGATTTTTCAGGGCGTCGCCCAATTCGACGTTTTCAAGATCCAGCACCAGCCGCTCGGGGCCCTTGAGAAAAAAATATTGGTATTTGAAAAGGCTGGAGGATTCAAAGGTTACGCGGGTATATTCGGCGGCGGGCCACACCCGTGCCGCCTTCAGCTTGGTCGACGCCACATTGGCCGCCAACAGATCGATCGAAAACAGCGCGGAGGATAAAAGCGGCAACGATGCCGCCACGGTGGCGGCCATCATGCTGCGGCGGGAAATCGACACCGCGTCAATCGAGGTTTTTAATTGTTGGACCGAAGCAATGGGCTGAGCTGATTGCAAATTGCTGTTCCCGCCGGGGTGTTGGCGGTCAAGGTCAATTGGCGTTGATCGGTCGGCGTGGCGGTCAGGAATATTTCCAGATCGGCTATCGGTAGAGACACACCCGCCCCGTGGGCCTTCTCCGGCCACTCGATGAGGCAAACCGCCTCGGCATTCATCAAATCGCGAAAACCGGCTTCGTGCCATTCGTTTGGATCGGTTAACCGATAAAAATCAAAGTGATACAAGTTTAATCTAGAAACCGCATAAAGTTCAACCAATGTGTAAGTCGGACTTTTCACGCGACCGGTATAACCCAATCCCCGCAAGATCCCACGCACCAAGGTGGTTTTTCCCGCGCCCAGGTCGCCATGCAGGAATAACAATAACGGCGCAGGCTTTTGATCCAACTCCTGGGCAGACAAAATTGACGCAACCTGTCCACCGAACGCGAGGGTGGCGGCTTCATCGATCAAGGTGGCGGTTATTTTTTCCGGCGACATCTTCGGCATCCGCTAGACTTCTTTTATGGTTTCAAATTTAACTAAAAATGCGTGTCAGCCGAATTACGCCCAGCTCAGCGCCGACATCAAAACCTGGGGCGTGGAACTTGGTTTCCATGAGATCGGTATTACCGACACCGACCTGACCTTGGAAGCGGCCAGACTCACCGATTGGCTGAATCGTGGCTACCACGGTGACATGGATTATATGGCGCGGCACGACGGCCGCAACGGCGCCAACCGATCTGACCCCGCCAGCCTTCAAGAGGGTACCATTCGTGTCATCACCGCCCGCTTGAATTATGCGGCGCCAGATGCACGTGACAGTTGGCAGGTCATGGCGGATCCCCAGTCGGCGTTCATTTCACGTTACGCGCTGGGGCGCGACTATCACAAGGTATTACGCGGCAAACTACAAATGCTGGCGACCAAAATTGCCTCGGTGGTTGAACACTTTCAATATCGTGTGTTCACCGACTCCGCACCGGTCATGGAAGTGGCACTCGCCAGCAAGTCAGGTATCGGCTGGCGCGGCAAACATACCCTGTTACTCAATCGCGAGGCGGGCTCGATGTTTTTCCTCGGCGAAATCTACGTCAACCTGCCACTCAACATTGACACCGCCACCAGCGAACATTGTGGAACCTGCCAAAAGTGCATCGACATCTGCCCGACCCAGGCCATTGTTGCGCCCTATCAAGTAGACGCACGCCGCTGTATTTCCTATCTGACAATCGAAAACAAGGCGGCAATCCCGGTTGAATTTCGGGAGGCGATCGGCAATCGAATTTATGGCTGTGATGATTGCCAATTGGTTTGTCCGTGGAATAAATATGCCGTCAAATCAGTCGAAAAAGACTTCGCCATCCGCCATCGACTCGACGATATTTCACTGCTGGAGCTGTGGGCATGGCAGGAAGACGAATGGCTGCGGCGTATGGAAGGATCCGCCATCCGCCGAATTGGTTACGAGCGCTGGCGCCGCAATTTGGCTGTTGCCATGGGCAATGTTTTGCGCGCAACCGACACGCCGCCAGACACGCTCAAAAACATAGGCCGCGCATTACAAGATGCCCGCGCCACTGCAACACCGTTGGTATTGGAACATATTGATTGGGCGTTACTGCTGACTGCGCCCTAACCGAGCGGCCATTCGCAGTCTGAAGTTACCTTGTTTTACCTCGCGGGCCAGACGGTGCGGCCTGGACGTTTTTCTCCGGCAAAGTTATCCAGATAATCTGTGCGCCATATCGTTGCGCACTGGCTTCAATCGCGTTGACCTTTCGCCAGTCCACTTCGCGCGCGTTAGAATTTTGGGCAAATCCTGCACAGCCCATCAATGTACCGGTCAACACCACGATCAGCAATGGCATTAACAACCGGCGCCCACTCGATTCAGATAAAGATTTCGTCATGATGTGCCTCCATTCAGGTCGACAACATCAAAACAATACGCCCTGCAAACGCACAGCGCAACTGATCACGCCAATGCATTCCTAAACAGCAGACCTGTGCGGCAGACCTGGGTGGCAGGCCGGACGGCGACGTTAGCCCAGAATCAGTTGGTTGATACGTTTCACAAAACCAGCCGGATCCTCGAGTTGCCCGCCTTCACTCAGCAGCGCCTGCTCAAATAACACCAGTGCCACGTCATCAAACGGCAGCGCCGAATCCGCTTGATTGAGTTTCTGCACCAAAGAATGGCTGGGATTGATTTCCAAAATCGGCAGCACGGCATTGACCTGCTGTCCCGCTGATTTCAGCAGGCGCTCCAAATTTCCCGACAATTCATTGGCGTCAACCACCAAACAGGCGGGCGACTCCGTTAAGCGATCGGTCACGCGAACATCTTTAACCCGTGTCGCCAATGACGCTTTGATTTTCTCGACCAGCGGCTTCAATTCATCGGCAATTTTTTCATTGGCCTGTTTTTCCGCTTCATCAGCCAGCGCGCCCAAATCCAAATCACCCTTTGCCACGGATTGCAATTTTTTGCCTTCGTACTCTTCGAGTGAGCCCAACCACCACTCGTCCACCGCCTCGGTCAGCAGGATGACTTCGATGCCCTTTTTCTTGAAAATTTCCAAATGCGGGCTATTCTGCGCGGCGGTCAACGTGTCCGCAGTCACGTAATAAATCTTTTCCTGTGCGGGTTTCATACGACCGAGATAATCAGCAAATGAAACTGTTTGTGTTGCGCCCGATTCATGGGTGGTTTGAAAGCGCGTTAATTTGGCAACGCGGTTTTTATTGGCATGATCCTCACCAATGCCTTCCTTAAATACCCGTCCAAAAGCGCCCCAGAATTTGGCAAATTTTTCCTTGTCGTTTTCGGCCAGATCGTCGAGCAGACCCAGCACTTTTTTGACGCAGCCGGCACGAATGGCCTCGACGTCTTTCGACTCTTGCAAAATTTCGCGAGACACGTTTAACGGTAAATCATTCGAGTCAACAATGCCTTTTACAAAACGCAAATAACGCGGCAACAATTGCGCGGCATCTTCCATGATGAAAATTCGGCGCACATACAATTTAAGACCATGTTTGTGCTCACGATCAAACATATCAAACGGTGCCTGCCCGGGAATGTAGAGCAATTCCGTATATTCCTGGCGTCCTTCAACTTTAGCGTGGGTCCACGCCAAAGGCGGCTGCCAATCGTGCGACACATGTTTGTAAAACTCCTGATACTGCTCATCACTGATGTCGGCTTTAGCGCGTGTCCAGATGGCGCTGGCTTGATTAATGGTTTCGTCCTCATCTTTCGCCACCTGCACCTGTTTTTCCTGATCCCATTCGGTTTTTTGCATAACGATCGGCAGCGGGATGTGATCCGAATATTTGCGGATGACGGACTTCAGACGCCAGTCATCCAAAAACTCCTTGGCGTCGTCTTTTAAATGCAGGGTGATCTCGGTGCCGCGGCCAGCCCTTTCAATATTCTCCAGACTGAACTCGCCGTCACCGCTCGACTCCCAACGCACACCTTCCGCGGGTTGGGCACCGGCGCGGCGGGTGGTCAATGTCACGCGGTCGGCAACAATAAAGGACGAATAAAAACCGACGCCAAACTGGCCGATCAAGTTGGCATCCTTTTGCTGGTCACCCGATAATTTTGCAAAAAACTCTTTGGTGCCGGATTTGGCAATGGTGCCGATGTTGGCGATCACTTCGTCACGCGACATGCCCACGCCATTGTCGGTGATGCTGATGGTGCCAGCGTCTTTGTCAAACGCGACACGAATTTTTAGTTCCGCATCGTTTTCGTACAAAGTTGGTGTCGTGACCGCCTCAAAACGCAGTTTGTCGGCGGCGTCAGACGCATTCGAAATCAGCTCACGAAGAAATATTTCCCGGTTTGAATACAACGAGTGAATCATCAACTGCAACAGTTGTTTGACCTCTGTTTGAAAGGCACGGGTTTCTTTTTGTAGGGGGGCGGTAGCAGTTGTCATAATTTAAATTTAGAAAAAAACGAATGAAAACAATCGGATAAGAATTTACGGTCGGCGGCCAAAACCTGGTGCCAGCAACAGGCGGCAGCAACAAAACGGAACCAATAGTTGCCAACAAGCCAGCTGATATTTTTATGCTGCTACTGGCTCGAATTAGCCAACTTGGCCGTTGCCGTCGGATGAACAAAATATGGGGTGAGCCGGCATTTTTTCAACCCCGTTAAAAATATTCGGGAACTTATCCTCCTTCATGGAGCCATAAGTTAGCGAGCCGCACGTTGACTCGTTTCTCCCTTGTAGTGAGTGAGCAGTAAGAAGTAGCAGTACAAGTGGTAGCACAACACCCCGCATCGTCACTCCGTCGGTGCGGGGGTTTTTTTGCCCGCCCCCCCCAGACCAAAATGCCTCTGGCCGATCCAAACATTTAAATTTTGGCAAAGTCCGCTTTGGGCAAGCGTTTTGGGACAAAATTGGCTGAATCGGCGCTCTGGCAAATGACTTTGCCGGTAAGAAAACGCGCATTCGCGCCTGATCAAACCATTGAAATTACAACTGGCGAACCAAAAAGCCGCGCGCCTTGAGCGATTCGATCAAGCCGTCTTTGCCGACCAAGTGTAACGCACCGACTGCGATGAAGTGGGTCAACCCACTGGCAATATACCCTTCAATTTTTGTGAGCATGGCAGGATGACGTTGGTCGAGCAAAATAGTATTCAATTCGCGCACCAGCCGTCCTGACCGCGCGGCCTCGTCACTGATTTCGACCAACAGTTTTGGGTCACCCAACTGCCAGGCGTTGACGATCCCAGTGACTTGATCGGACGTCCGCCCCTGTTCAGACATGACAATGGCATTTTCCAAAAATGCCTCCTGCAACGGCATCGACATTCCGGTCATCAACTGAATTTGCGCCAACGAAGACTCCAGCTCAACGATCGGTTTTTTTTCCGCCAGCGCCCGTTGTGTCAACTTCAGATCAAGCCCCTGATTCATTTCATAGCCGAGTTGGACAAACTCAACAATCGGCAATAACCCCCCCAGCATGACCGGCCGCATGGTCGCAATATTGGCAAAAGGAATTTTGTGTTTGGCCAATTGTGTTTTTAGCCGCGCCACCAGGGCGGGCGGCAGGTGTTTCTCAATCGTCTCCCCCTTTGGATAGTCGATCAGGCGGGCGATCTCCGCGGCATCTTTTTGGTCGGTAATATTGGCTTCGACCACCAATTTTGCCGAGCGTTGAAATGCCTTTTCAACCACGTCAGGCAGTGGGTAAAAACTCGACTTGCCAACATGAATCGTGCCAAACAAAAACACGGTATTGAGACCGTCAATCGACTTCACCTCCCACAACAATGCGCGCGTGCCGGTTGTAGACGGCAGCAATGGCGGCAATTTTGGGGCGTCACGATTGGTTGGGTCGTATTCCACTGGTGGCGAAGGGGTCTGTTTGGCCGGCGCGACAGGAATGGCCATCGGTGCGCTTTTCAGCAAATCGGCTTGACCGGATCGCGCAGCCGGCGTGGCAGGGACCGTAGGTGAGAGTGGAGCAATCTGTGCAGCAGCACCTGCTGCCGCTGACAAAAACGCCAACCCACCCAGCAAAATCTGACTTCTTTTTAAAAACATGACACCCTCAACACAAAGAGATTGCTAAACTAGCAACTCACATTATCCGCACAATTGACCAGATTTAATTTCTTGTTTTCGGAGGAGTCACTATGGACCAGTTTAAAAGAGCACTTCAGATCCCGTTTTTGACTGCCATTGCATTGTTTTGCACGTTTTTTGCCACGATTGTCAGCGCCCAGGAATGCAAACACCGTGGTGATTTGGATCAAATTTATTGCGACGAGAACAAAGATCTGGTCGCCGATACACCGACCGATCCTAAGAAGTGGAAAAACCCCAATACGATTGTATTCACCTACACCCCGGTAGAAGATCCAGCCGTTTACGAAAAAATATTCCAGCCGTTTACGGAAAATCTTGGCAAATGTTTATCCAAGCGCGTGGTGTTTTATCAAGTCAATTCAAACGCCGCCGAAATTGAAGCAATGCGTTCCGGACGCCTGCACGTTGGTGGTTTCTCAACCGGTCCAACAGCGTTTGCGGTCAATATTGCCGGTGCCGTGCCATTTGCCGTCAAGGGAACCGAAAAGGAGTTTCAAGGCTACAACCTGATTGTGATTGTTAAAAAGACCTCGCCGTTTATGAAGTTGTCCGACTTAAAGGGCAAAAAAGTCGCACACACCTCACCATCCTCCAATTCCGGACACATGGCGCCAATCGCGTTGTTTCCGGGTGAAGGTCTGACACCGGACAAGGACTACAAAATTTTGTTTTCCGGCAAACACGATCAAAGTGTCATGGGTGTCAACTCCGGTGACTACGAAGCCGCCGCTGTTGCGTCAGACGTATTTCACCGAATGGCATCACGCGGCCAGGTCAAGGAAGACGATTTCCGTATCATCTATCGCTCCAACAAATTTCCGACTTCAAGTTTTGCCTACGCGCATGACCTCGATCCGGCGTTGGCAACGAAGCTGGTGAAATGTTTTACCGACTACCGATTTACACCGGATATGGTCAAGGCGTTTGACGGCGCGGATCGTTTTTTCCCAATCACCTATCAAAAAGACTGGGAAGTCGTGCGTAAAACCAACGATGCCTTCAGTCGCGAAAATTATGACAAACAATCTGTGAAAGAAGCCGAGGCTGCCAAGAAAAAAGCCGAAGAAGCCAAGGCGAAAAAGGGTTAACAGCAGTTACACCCGCCCATCTTTTCGAATCGATTGTCACCATGAAGGACGATCCCATGTCGCCGCGCATCAGAAATAGCGTTTTTGTCATTGCGGCGGCAGGGGTAATTTTGGTTTCTATTCTGTTTACCGCCACCCGGGTCACCGCTGAGGAATGCAAATCACGTGGTGATCTGGATGTGCTCTATTGTGATGCCAACGGTGATCTCACCGCCGATCCCCCCAAGGACCCAAAGCGCTGGAAAAATCCCCAATCGTTGTTGCTCAGTTATTCGCCACAAGAAGACGCCGCCACCTACGAAAAAATGTGGTCTCCTTACGTTGACCATATGAAATCCTGCACCGGCCGTCAGGTGCGTTTTTTGCAGGTGCATTCAAGTGCAGCCACTGTTGAAGCATTACGCTCCGGACGTATTCAGTTCAGTCTGCTGGCGGCGGGTGACACACCCTTCGCGGTCAACGTTGCCGGTGC
>JAYTBF010000252.1:0-3554 GCA_043737175.1 Burkholderiales bacterium | reverse complement strand
TGCCTTGCTCGCCGTGTTGCTGACCCTGCCGCGTTTGTTTCAGCAGGATTATTTGGACGGCACGCTGGAACAATTGGTGTTATCGCGGTATCCGTTGCCGTTGCTGTGTGGCGGTAAAATGGTGGCACACTGGCTGACTACCGGTTTGCCGGTGGCGTTGGTGTCACCGTTAATGGGTTTGCAATTTGGCCTGGATGGGCAAGAACTGTTGGTGGTGTTTGCCGGTCTATTGCTGGGTACGCCGGTTTTGACGATGTTGGGTGCGATTGGCGCGGCGCTGACACTCGGTGTGCGTGGGGGCTCTATTTTGATGGCCCTGTTGGTTTTACCGCTTTATATTCCGGTGCTGATTTTTGGTGCGGGTGCGGTGGAATCCACCATGACCGGCCTCGACGCGATGGCGAATCTGTCGTTGCTGGCGGCGCTGGCGTTGTCTGGGTTGGTGTGTGTGCCGTTTGCCGTTGCGGCAGCAGTAAAAATTTCATTGGACTAAAACTGGACAAATATGAGCCTGTTTAAATATTCCGCCCCTTCGTCGTTTTATCCCCTGGCCGGCAAATTGGTGCCCTGGTTTGGCACATTGGCCGCGTTGTTATGTGTCGCCGGGCTGTATTTGGGTTTGTTTGTCGCCCCCGAAGATTTTCAGCAGGGCGAGGTTTATCGCATCATATTTATTCACGTGCCGACTGCGTGGATGGCGATGTTCATTTATCTGGTGATGGCCGGTTATGCGGTGTTGTCGCTGGTTTATCAAACACGTTTGTCGTCGATGATGATCGAAGCGCTGGCACCAACCGGTGCCATGTTTACCGCCTTGGCTTTGTGGACCGGCGCATTGTGGGGCAAGCCAACCTGGGGCACCTATTGGGTGTGGGACGCACGTATGACCTCCACCCTGATCCTATTGTTTTTGTATGTCGGTTATCTTGCCCTGGTCAATGCGATTGAAGACAAAAAACGCGCCGACAAGGCTGGTGCATTGTTGGTATTGGTCGGTTCGGTAAACGTGCCGATTATTTATTTTTCAGTGAAGTGGTGGAACACCCTGCATCAGGGTGCCTCGGTATCGATCAGTCAGGGGAATAAAATGGCGGCGACCATGCTGTTGGCCATGTTGATCATGGCGTTGGCGTGTTGGATGTACGCGATTGCGGTTGCCTTGTGCCGGGTGCGTGCCATCATCCTTGAGCGGGAAAAAAACAACGCGTGGGTGCGCACCATCAAGGAGGCAAACGCATGAATTGGGCGGACTTTTTCTCGATGGGTGGTCGTGGTTTGTTTGTCTGGGGCGCATTCGGCGCTTTTTTGGCTGCGGTGATTATTGAAATAATTTTGGTGCGGATGCGGATTCATCGTGCACAGGCGGAAATTCGCGAACAAATCATTGTGCAAAAAATATCGGAACAATCATGACATTAAGACCAAGACAAAAACGCGTGTTATGGGTGTTGATCGGGCTTTCCATTTTGGGAATTGCCGCCGCCTTGGTGGTGGGCGCATTGCGCGAGAACCGGGTGTTTTTCTTCACACCCACACAGGTTGCGGATGATCAGGCGCCAAAAGACCGTACTTTTCGTATTGGCGGGCTGGTGACGGAGGGTAGTGTTAAACGCCAAACCGACGGGCTGACCGTGGGCTTTACCATTACCGATACCGCCAAAACCATTCCGGTGACCTACACCGGCATCCTGCCGGATTTGTTCAAAGAGGGCAAAGGTGTGGTGGCGCAGGGGCGTATCGGTGGTGATGGCATTTTTCGCGCCTCGGAAGTGCTGGCAAAACACGATGAAAATTACATGCCACCGGAAGCGGCCGAAGCGCTGAAACAAGCGGGCAAGCCCATTGACGGCAATATTTTTGCCGGACAAAAGTCGGTGGTCACCCAGGCCCCGGGTAAATAATGTTTTTGCAGTTTTTTTTGGACATATAAATGACTCCTGAACTCGGCCACTTCTCTTTGATCATCGCCCTGTGTCTGGCTATTGTGCTTGGCACGGTGCCGATGGTGGGTGCATTCCGCAACAACACACAATGGATGGCCATGGCGCGACCCTTGGCCACCGGCCAATTTGTGTTTGTGGTGATTGCCTTTGCCTGCCTGATTATCAGTTTTATCAGCAGCGATTTTTCAGTCAAAAACGTGGTGGCCAATTCCAACACCAAGCTGCCTGTGTATTACAAAATCACCGCGTCGTGGGGCTCACACGAAGGTTCGTTATTGCTGTGGGTATTGATGCTGACCGGCTGGACCTTTGCCGTGTCCTTGTTCAGCCGCCATCTGCCGCGGGAAGTGGTGGCGCGCGTGCTGGCGGTGATGGGGCTCATCGCCATTGGTTTTTATTTGTTTATGTTGATGACCTCGAACCCGTTTGAGCGGGTGTTCCCGGCGGTGCTGGAAGGACGTGATCTGAACCCGTTGTTGCAGGATCCGGGCATGATTTATCACCCACCGATGTTGTATATGGGATATGTCGGTTTCTCGGTGGCGTTTGCGTTTGCGGTGGCGGCGTTGATCGGTGGCAAGTTGGATGCGACTTGGGCGCGCTGGTCGCGGCCATGGACCACGGCGGCATGGATATTCCTCACGCTGGGCATTGCGCTCGGCAGTGCCTGGGCCTACTACGAACTCGGCTGGGGCGGCTGGTGGTTTTGGGATCCGGTTGAAAACGCTTCGTTTATGCCGTGGCTCATCGGCACGGCGCTGATCCATTCGTTGGCGGTCACCGAAAAACGCGGTATTTTTAAAAGCTGGACGGTGTTACTGGCGATCATGGCGTTTTCCATGTCGTTACTCGGAACCTTTCTGGTACGCTCGGGGGTGTTAACCAGTGTGCACGCGTTTGCCACCGACCCGGCGCGTGGTGCGTTTATTCTGGCGTTTTTGGCGGTGGTGATTGGTGTGTCATTGGCGTTATACGCTTGGCGCGCACCACAGCTGGGGCTGGCGCGTATTCCCGGTGGTTTTGCCGGACTTTCGCGAGAATCGTTTTTGCTCGCCAATAATGTTTTGCTGGTGGTGGCGATGCTGGCGGTCATGCTCGGCACACTCTACCCCTTGTTCCTGGACGCGCTCAATCTCGGCAAAATTTCTGTCGGCCCGCCGTATTTTGATACGGTGTTTTATCCACTGATGGCACCGGCATTATTTTTGATGGCGATTGGTCCGGTGGTGGCGTGGCGACAGGCGACATTGCCGGATTTGTGGACGCGCCTGAAGTGGGCGTTTGCCGTGGCGGTGGCGAGTGCGATTGTGGTGCCGTTTGTGATGGGCAAATGGTCGTTGCTGGTGGCGTTGGGATTGTTATTGGCGTTTTGGATTATTGCCGCCTCGATTGCCGCGATTGTGCATCGTCTCCGCGCGACCGCGGGAGCCGGCTTGTGGCAAAAGTTGCGCAGCAATAGTGCCAGCTATTACGCCATGCATTTGGCACACGTTGGCATGGCGGTGTTGGTGATTGGCATCACGCTGGTCAAAGGTTACGAGAGTGAGCGCGATGTGCGCATGGCGCTGGGTGATGTGGTGACCGAAGGTGCTTATACCTTCAAATTTGTGG
>JAYTBF010000251.1:0-3558 GCA_043737175.1 Burkholderiales bacterium | reverse complement strand
CTTCGTTTTTGCCCATCTTGGTGCGAAACATGAGGCCGTGTTGACGTGACTCTTCGGTTGCGGCGACATCGGCTTGAATGGATTGACCGCCAGCTTTGAGGGTGATTTTGGGCAGACCTGTTTGTGGTTTGCCGGTCGCGGGTTGCGCATGCAAGGTCGGGCTCATCATCATGGCGACGGTGAAAAGGCAGGCAATGTGAATCAGAAAATGGGATGTCATAAGTTGTGAAGTCACTGAAAAATTGATTTCGCTAATGCTGCATGTCGAGGCAACTTAACGTGTGGCCTATGTTTTCAGCCGACGGCTTATTTTTTGCCAGTGCTGCCAAAACCACCCGCACCGCGTTCAGATTCGGTGAAGGCATCAACAACATTAAATGCCACCTGTGCAACCGGGACAATGATGAGTTGGGCGATGCGTTCCATGGGTTGGATGGTGAAATCACTGTGGCCACGATTCCATACCGACACAAAAATTTGCCCTTGGTAATCAGAATCAATCAAGCCGACCAGATTGCCGAGCACAATGCCGTGTTTATGGCCGAGGCCTGAGCGCGGCAGGATGAGGGCGGCATAGCCACTGTTGGCGATGTGAATCGCCATGCCGGTGGCCACCAGATTGGTTTCGCCGGGCTTGAGGGTCATCGAGACTTCGATACACGCCCGTAGATCCAGCCCGGCCGAGCCGGGGGTGGCGTAATGCGGCATTTGTTCGGCCAAACGGGCATCGAGAATTCGAACATCAAGCTGGGTGAGTGGTTGGGGTTGCGATTGCGGCATTGATGGATTGGACATGTTTGGTGGGATTGTTTGAGTTTTTGATTTCGTGCGGCGGTTTTAGCGGGGGAATTTGTTTGGTTGAAGGGTAGGAAGCAGAATCAGGCGTCGTTTCACGAAATAAAGATTAGCGTTTGGCCACCAAAGTCGGGCGGGTCAACGGGGGTGTCAAGTTCGAGGCTTGCAACGACTGATTGAGACGGGTGGCGTGTGCAACGATTTTTTGGGCGATTTCTGCCTTGCTGGCGCGGGCAAGGCTATGTTCGCCCAGCTCATCAATAATGGTCACGGCATTGTCGTCGGCACCGATGGCCGATTCGGCGTGATTGGCGACAATCATCGGAATTCGCTTGTTTTGCCGTTTTTTAGCAGCATATTCAACGACGTTTTCACTCTCGGCGGCAAAGCCAATACAAAAAGGCGGGTGCGGTCGGGCAGCAATTTTTGCCAAAATATCGACCGTCGGCACCAGCTCGAGTGTGAGATTTTGCTCAGTTTTCTTCATTTTTTGGGTTTTTGGCGCGGCAGGTGTGTAATCTGCCACCGCTGCCACCGCGTAAAAGTAGTCAACATCTCCTATATTGGCGTCAACTGCTTCTAACATCTGCGAAGATGACTTAACGTGGATGATCTTTATGCCAATCGGTGGGGTTAATGATGTAGGTCCTGATATCAATGTGACCTCAGCGCCGGCTTCGCCTAATGCGGCGGCGATGGCATAACCCATTTTTCCAGAACTGGCATTGGTGATGCCTCGCACCGGATCAATCGCTTCAATTGTTGGGCCGGCAGTCACCACGGCCTTTTTCAACGATAAAGGCTTGGAAAGGATTGCCTGGTCTTGCATTTCATTTTTTGCTAGGCGTTTTGTGTGATTGGCCTGTGCAATGAGTTGTGGCATCACCAGCGCAAAAATCTGCTCTGGCTCGAGCATACGGCCCATGCCGGTTTCACCGCAGGCTTGGTCGCCAGGTGCCGGGCCGAGCAGGGTGACACCATCGGCCAGCAGAGTTTGTACATTGCGTTGGGTTGCAGGTTGGTCCCACATTTCACGATTCATTGCCGGTGCAAGTATTAACGGGCAGTTGGGACTACGGGCAAGGCACATTGTCGACAATAAATCGTCAGCCAGGCCACTGGCGAGTTTGGCCATGAAACTGCCGGTAGCCGGCGCCACCAGCACCAGATCGGCGTCACGCGTGAGCTCGATATGTGCCATGTTGTTGGGGATGTCGGCGTCCCATAAATCAGTAAAAACCTTGCTGCCGGACAGCGCCTGCATGGTCACGGCCGTGACAAATTGCTGGGCCGATGCGGTCATCACTACCGTCACCTTTACACCGGCTTTGACAAACAAGCGGGTCAATTCCGCAACCTTGTAGGCTGCGATGCCCCCCGTGATGCCGAGAATGAGGCGTGGCACCGGTGCGGCTTGGGCGTGGTCGTCTGGTTTGATTGTTGGCGCGTTCATGATGCTTGCATTCTACTTGAGCCTCTTTTTATGGGGCGAGTCATTTTCAACTCTCGTGAGCCCAGCCATGTCGATAACCAGTTGGCCGTTAAACGAACGACCGCGCGAGCGGCTGCAGGCG
The DNA here is from genome assembly GCA_043737175.1 of Burkholderiales bacterium. Classification (GTDB taxonomy): domain Bacteria; phylum Pseudomonadota; class Gammaproteobacteria; order Burkholderiales; family Usitatibacteraceae; genus UKL13-2. Next base: position 1,189 of record JAYTBF010000251.1, on the reverse strand, counting down.
CAGGGCGCGGCGGCATTGTCGGACGCGGAGTTGTTGGCCATTTTCTTGCGGGTGGGTGTGACTGGGAAGAGCGCCGTTGATCTGGCACGGGATTTATTGGCCGAATTTGGCTCACTGAATGGTTTGTTTTCGGCCTCGCGCGACGCGCTGATGGCGGTGCATGGCATGGGTGAAGCGAAATATGTGCAATTACAGGCGGTGCTGGAAATGGCCAAACGGGCGTTACACGAAGAAATTAAGCTCACCGACTCCCTGTCCAATCCCAAGGCCGTACGCGACTATTTGAAGACCGCGTTGGCGCGGCTGCCGCACGAAGTATTTGTCGCGGTATTTTTGACCGCGCAAAACCGGGCGATTGCAGTCGAGGAGCTCTTTCGAGGAACATTAACACAGACCTCGGTCTATCCTCGCGAAGTCGTAAAGCGAGCGCTTGCTCACAATGCGGCTGCAGTGATTCTGGCACACAATCACCCGTCTGGTGAGGCGAGCCCAAGCCATGCCGATCGCACTTTGACCCGAACCTTGGCGGAGGCCCTTGCACTGATTGACGTCAAGGTGCTCGACCATTTTATTGTCGCGCCAGGTGCCTCGATGTCGTTCGCAGAGCAGGGATTGTTGAATTTTCCGTAATTCACGACAGTGGACAGTGAATGCGGCCCTTCTCACCCTCTCCCGCCAGCGGGAGAGGGTGGGGTGAGGGGTTGCGCATTTTGACTTTCAGCCGGTGTGGAATGCGCAATAATTGATAGGTTGCGCTAAGTGATTGGTTTGGTTATAATTTTGGGCTTCGTGTGTGCTTTGTTTTGGGCGCATGAAGGTAATCAAAATCAATGGAATCGGTAATCTCGATCCGCGTTTTTAACCGTAACAAAAGCTTGAAAGAGGTGTCCTATGGCGCGCGTATGCCAAGTGACGGGAAAAGCCCCGATGGTGGGCAACAATGTTTCCCACGCAAACAATAAAACCAAACGTCGTTTTCTGCCGAATTTGCAGTACCGTCGTTTTTGGGTTGAATCTGAAAACCGTTGGGTGCGTATTCGCCTAACCAACGCTGGTCTTCGTACGATCGACAAGAACGGCATTGATGCTGTTTTGGCCGATATGCGCGCCAGCGGCATTGATATTTAAGGAGAGCGACCATGGCCAAAGGTGGACGCGAAAAAATTAAACTGGAATCGACTGCAGGAAC
>JAYTBF010000250.1:0-3567 GCA_043737175.1 Burkholderiales bacterium | reverse complement strand
GCGCGGGAATTATGTTTTGGTTGAAGAAATGGAGTGATCGAGTGCCATGAGGGTCAACCTGTTTTTTCCTTTGGTACAACGCCGCCCTTCAGGCGATCCAATTTTCAACCAACAAGCCCTTCACCTGTTGAAAGTGTTTGAGATTGTTGGTGACGAGCGTCGCTTTTAACGACAGCGCGTGTGCCGCGATCATGGTGTCGGCGAATCCAATCGGCGTCCCGCGTTTTTCCAACTGCACGCGGGCCTTTGCGAATGTGTCGGCGGCGGCGTTGTCCCATGGCAGTATCGACATGCGTTCCAGAAACGAATGCACAACGCGCGAAAGCCCGCGTGGGTTACCCCGCTTTTCCAGCCCGTACAACAACTCTGCGCGCGTGACGACGGATATTGCCATCAGGCGCGGCGCGACCGATGCCAGCCGCACATCAAGCGCCGGATATGCGCCGCGGATCGCGTAACTCACGGTATCGGTATCAAGCAAATAGCGCACTATCCCGCCTTGCGGCGTGCGGACGCCGTCGCATTGGATTTGGTGCGTGCGGCAGGACCTGCAAAGGGATCACGCACCGCCTCATCGACATTCATCGGTCGATCACGCATGAAATCTTTGGGCATTCTTGTTTTCGCGCGTAACGCAAAAAAATCCGCCCAGCCACCTTCGGTCGGCCTGGTTGACAGTACGATATCACCCGTCACCGCATCTTTGCGGATGAAAACTTCCGAAGCGTCAACCCGGAATTGTTTGGGCAATCGAACCGCCTGGCTATTGCCGTTGTTGAAAATTCGCGCAGTGTCCATATGGCCCCCTAGTGTGTACTTAAAGAGAATGTACACACATTATAGATCAGGTATTGCGAGATGCCAATGCCCGCCCGTCGACTTGGTCGGCCCCGCTTCTTAACCTGCCATGAAACGCATTTCCGGCAGCGGCTGGTCGTTTGGGTTCGCAGAAGGCGTCGCAAGTGTCAACGTTGTCTGCTGGTTATACTAATTTTTCGAAAAGTTAGTATAACGCCGTACACATAGTTGCTTGAGCCCGCGCATCACACCGCTGTGGCCGTTGCCCGGATTTGTATACGGTATTTGAAGGTTCCGGTAGGTCAGAGCCGGCATACCCCTTGCACTGCCGCGCAGCATTGACATAGTGTCGGGATTCGCTACAATGTATCTACACGGATATACAACACCTAAATTGGAGAAATTCATGCGCCTTCAAATTGCAAAATGGGGAAACAGCCTCGCCGTTCGCCTGCCGGCCAGTTACGCACGGCAAGTCAACATCAGCAGTGGCGATTATTTTGAGGCGACCATCGACGCCAGCGGCGAAATGCGTCTTGTGCCAGATGCGCCGAAAGCGGACAAAGCGGCCATGTTAAAAAAGATCACTGCACTGCACAAGGCATTGCCCAAAACGGCAGACGTGATGGCGACGCTGCGTAAAGAGGCGCGTTATTGATGGTCTATGTTGACACCAGCGTGTTGGTCGCCCTGTTTACCAACGAGGCAACGGCAGAGCGCATTGTCAAATGGCTTGCAACGGAAACACGCCCGCTGGTTTCCGGCGATTGGTGCGTAACCGAATTTGCCAACGCGCTTGCGATAAAGCAGCGAACCCGGCAAATGAGCCTGAAACAATCTAATGCGGGTTGGAAAGTATTCAGCGAATTTTGCACAGGCAGTCTGCGCCTACTGCCGCTGGACCGGGTCGTATTCAGTGAAGCCGCACAATTGGTTCGGAAGAGCAAAAATGGTTTGCGTGCGGGTGATGCGCTGCATCTGGCACTGGCGTTACGCGTCGGGGCTGCGACGTTTTTCACGCTTGATGTGCGGCTGGCGGAGAGCGCCAAACAATACAAGTTGCTTCAGATTATTTATTAGACAATCAGTCGTTCTCCCGTTCATCCCTGCGTATTCCGGCTCGGCAATAGACGACATCACTGTGGCCGCTCCTCAGCAGCGCCCGCTAGCCGGGCGTGAGCTCATCCGCCAGATAAGCATGTAACACATCGGCGCGATCCGGATTTTGGCTCTCGGTGGGCATCGCCACACGCCGCGCGAGATCGGCATGGAATTGCCTGCGATCAAAATAGTGCTCGGCGGTTTGCATAGCGGCGGCGCGGGTCATGAATGTGGTCCGGAGGGTGCGGATTGGTTGCGTGATGAAAGAAATGTAAACACCAGCATTGGCGGGTATTTTGGGGCGGAAATGGCTGGCAAGGTAGGCGGGGCGGGTAGTTTGCTATCTCATGATGCATCGCCAACTATCTCCTGTCGCCCCGGCGGAGGCCGGGGTCCAAGTTTGCTTGCAACATCGTAGGGCTATAAAACTTGGGCGTTGATCAATACCGGGACGATAAGAGCCAAAAGAAATTCGCGCTTCAGCTCTCGTATGTTCGAATATATTCCTCCTCGTCAAACTCAACAAAATATTGATTGTCGCAATTGAAACATCGGTGCAACTGTAGCTTGCTCGTGAGTTCATCAAAGTCGGTGCGTGCACTGCACTTGCGGCAGGTCTCGGGTTGGTCGGTGCCGAGAAATACTGACATGTCAGGGAAACAGGATTCAATCCATTCCTCATCCTTCATTGGTTTGCCTCAAATAGTTGCTGGTTGTGCCATTCTGGTATTAGCTCACCTTCTCCCCAAGATGGCTGAAATCAAGCTGAAATGCGGGAACTTGACAAGCAAAAAGTAATCTATCATTATGATAGTCATGCCGAAACCCCCTACGCCAAAGTCAAGCCCAAAGCTCGTTGAATTGAAACTTACTGCGGTGATCGCTGAAAAGCGAATTCAACAAATTGCACTTGTTACCGAAAACGTAATATTGGGACACCATGCTTTGTAACGAATGGCTGAAAGGGAAATATTTGACGTCGATGTACTCCGTGTACTGCGCTCGGGATACGTCGATGAACCGCCAGAGCAGACAGCAAAAAATGAATGGAAATGCAAGGTAACGTTGAAGATCAGAGGCGGAAGAACTGCAGGTGTCGTAACAATCATCTTGCAGAGCGGCAAATTGTTTGTAAAAACTGTGGAATGGGAGGACTTGTTATGAAAAAACCTGCTTTATGGAGACACAACGGCGAAAGGGATAAAAAGGCGCTGCACTACACTGCTTGCGGCCTGGATGATATTTACCTGATCAGCGGTTACGCGATTGTAAAAACGTCTCACGGCGAAGGTACCAGCATCAAGAACCTTGATGAGTTGCATTTGGCGATTGGTTGCAATCTGGCGGAACGCAAAAAAGTGCTTTCCGCGAAGGAACTCCGTTACTTGCGCAAACACATGAATCTCACTCAGTCAGAGTTGGGGAAACTACTTGGCCTTACATCCCAGCAAGTCGCAAGATGGGAAAAAGATGAGAGTGACATTTCGGGAGCCGCCGAATTTCTACTCCGTGCTTACTTCATACAGCATGCGGGTGGAAGTCTTAACCTTCAGGAACTCGTCAGCGCTCTGGATGAGATTGACGCACCGGCCCATGAAAAAAGTTTTTTTACAAAGACCGCAAGCGGTTGGCACAAGCAAATAGCCGCCTAATATCCTGATCGACTTC
>JAYTBF010000249.1:0-8712 GCA_043737175.1 Burkholderiales bacterium | reverse complement strand
GTATTGGCGTGTTTTGTTGGCTACATGGTGGTGTGGAATGTCACGCCAGCGTTGCATACACCGTTAATGAGTGTCACCAATGCCATCAGCTCGATTATCGTCATTGGTGCCCTGGTACAAATTGCGCCGCCGACGGCAGCGGACGCGGTCATGCTATCGACCAGACCGGATGAGTTGATTCGTTGGTTGGCTGTAGCCGGTATTGCCTTAACCGCCATTAATATGTTCGGCGGATTCGCCGTCACCCAGCGCATGCTGGCCATGTTTAGAAAATAGGACCCATCACCATGTCAGATAGTCTGGTTACGGCCGCCTATATCGGTGCCATCATGTTGTTTATTTTGAGTCTCAGCGGACTGTCCAATCCGGAAACCGCCCGTCGTGGAAATTTATTCGGCATTCTCGGCATGGCTATTGCCGTGCTCGCCACCATTTTTGGCCCGCGTGTATCGGCCAGTGGCATTTCCTGGATTGTTGGTGCCATGGTGGTGGGTGGTGCAATCGGTTTGTATGCGGCGCGTACGGTGAAAATGACGCAAATGCCGGAGTTGGTGGCGATCATGCACAGCCTGGTTGGTTTGGCCGCGATGGCAGTGGGTTTTATCAGTTACATCGATACCTCGGTCGCCTATTCGGGAGCCGAAAAAACCATTCACAACATTGAAATTTATTTGGGCATTCTGATCGGTGCGGTAACGTTTTCCGGCTCTGTCATTGCATTCGGAAAATTATCCGGGCGAATTGGTGGCAGGCCATTATTGTTGCCTGGGCGGCACTTACTGAATCTGGTGGGCCTGCTGGTGGTGATTTGGTTCGGACGCGAATTTATTATTGCGGCGTCAGTTTCAGCCGGTATGACGCCGTTGATTGTCATGACCGTGATTGCCTTGTTGTTTGGCATGCACATGGTGATGGCCATTGGTGGCGCCGATATGCCGGTGGTGGTGTCGATGCTCAATAGTTATTCGGGTTGGGCGGCGGCAGCGACCGGTTTTATGCTGTCAAATGATTTGCTGATTGTGATTGGCGCGTTGGTCGGCTCAAGCGGCGCGATTTTGTCGTACATCATGTGTAACGCCATGAACCGTAATTTCATCAGCGTGATTGCCGGTGGTTTTGGTGGTGGCGCGCCCGTGAAGGCAACCGGTGATGCCGCGCAGCCAGCCGGTGAAGTGGTGCCGGTGAGCGCGGTCGAGACCGCTGAGTTATTGCGTGAAGCCAAGGGTGTGATTATCGTGCCGGGATATGGCATGGCGGTCGCGCAGGCGCAGCACACGGTGTTTGAGATTACCAAATTGCTGCGTGACAAAAAAGTAAATGTGCGTTTTGGTATTCATCCCGTTGCCGGTCGTATGCCCGGTCACATGAATGTATTGCTCGCCGAAGCCAAGGTGCCTTACGACATTGTGTTTGAAATGGACGAGATTAACGACGATTTTCCCAGCACCGACGTGGTGATGGTGATTGGCGCCAACGATATTGTGAATCCCGCCGCGCAGGATGATCCAACCAGTCCGATTGCCGGCATGCCGGTGTTGGAAGTGTGGAAAGCAAAAACCAGCATTGTCATGAAGCGTAGCATGGCGTCTGGTTACGCTGGTGTCGACAATCCGCTGTTCTACAAAGACAACAATCGTATGTTGTTTGGCGATGCCAAAAAAATGCTCGACGAAGTACTGGTGGCGTTGCGCACCGACGCTTAAGGGCACTTCTAATAACCTACTGCGCGGGCAAATTTCGACTCTCCGGTGCTCGCCGGACTCTGGGTACGTGTGCGCTCCTCAAGGCGAACTTTGCCCGCTCGCTACGGTTTTTAGAAGCACCCATAAAACAATCATAAGCATTGACGCGGATGACCGGGCATTTTTGCCGCAATCACCGCGTCATTGCTGGGGTTTTATTTTGGTATCAGCCTGCCGGTGGACGGTGCAGTCAGAGGTAAAAGTAAATTGACACAGGTGCCACCGCCCTTGAGCGGAATGATTTCCACGCTGCCACGCAAATTCTCCGCGCGTACTTTCATATTGGCCACACCGCGACCGCCGCGAATTTTTTCCGGGTCAAACGATTGGCCATCGTCGGTGACGCGTACCAGCACACGATTGGCGGCATGATCGACTCCGGTGGAAAGGGTGATGCGGGTGGCATTGCCGTGTTTGAGTGTATTGGTAAAGGCTTCTTGAATAATCCTCAATATGCTGCGGACATTCTCGGGCTCGAGATAATCGAGCGGCGGCAGGTCATTCACCGCCCATTGCAGGGAAATTCCGGCGGCGTTGAGGCGTGGTTCCAGGCGGTAACGAAGGTTGCCAAGCACCACCAATAAATCGCGTTCTACCGGCTCCAGCGAGTCGATGGTTAACTTGAGCTCGTCAATACAATCGGTGATGATGCCCGCCAATGCCTCATGCGATAAGGTGCCGCGTTTCATCAGTGCCAACGTCGACATGAGTTGCGAACCGATGCCATCGTGCATATCGCGCATTAATTTCTGCCGTTCTTCAGCCGTCGCACGCTGTTGGTCAAGCAAACGTTCGCGCACAAAACTGGCTTCCAGATCACGCTCCCGGTCGGTGATGCGCGTGGCGAGATCGGCGTTTAACGATTCATAATTTTCCAAGGTTTCAACAAAACGCCTGACCAATAATGCCGCGACCGCCACCAATAACAGCGGCAGTCCAAGCGGAATCAAATAGAGCCGGTCATAACCCAACAGTTCCCGGTAATTCAGGAAGTCATGCACTCCAAATCCCGAGGTCAGCAACACGGCGACAATCATCAAAATATTGCCGCGGGTGATGGTGCGGGTGAGTTGATAAATCAGGATGGCAGTAAAGACCGGCGTTAGTAATGCGAGTACGCCATATACGATGGTCGTGGCGAGCCCAAAAAAACCACCAAAGATTGAAATGAATAACAACAGGCTAGATACGGCCGCGAAAATGATCAGGCCACGTTCCAACCGTGGCATGGAACGTTTGGCGTAGTGCAGCGAAAAATTGACTTGAAATGCGGTCAGCCAGCACATGGCCGGCACCGCCATGACGCCTAACCACATCGGAGTTTCGCGCAGATAGTGATGAAATAGACGCACCACAGCGACCGAAGCCATCAGGCCAAACAATAGAAAAATGGTTTCCGATCGGCGTCGCAGCCACAAGGCAAATGACAGAATGGCCATGACCACCAAAACCCCGGTAATCAACTGTGGCGCGGTGGTCTGCACAAAGTGTCGCCGCAAATATCGCGGCTCAATCAGTTCGCTGGGCCCCAGCAAAATATTGGCCATGCCCGCGCGGGAATAATTGTCCGGGTGCAGACGAATCAGGATTTCATTTTCGCCGTCGCGAATCATGCTCGACGGGATCAAATAGTACTGGGCGAGATTCCAGGACTCTTGCGGCGGAGAATGAAACCGTCCACTCACGGCAAACGATTGTTTGTTTAAGTAGATTTCAATATTATTGGTGACGCGCGAAATATAAATCGCGCGTTGTCCGCTGTCGGTATCGGAGTACGTCGAGGGGCGGTCATTAAAGGTCAATCGATACCAACCAAATTTTTCCCAATCCCGTTTTTGTTGGCGCCAGCTATCAGGCAAATCGATCATTTGCCATGCACTATTTTCCGCCGGGGGTGTCATCGAGGCGGACTGCAAAAACTGCGCATGCACAAAGGTGGTGATGGTGTTTTCGACCGGCCCGGTGTCTGCGATAGGCGTGTGATCGGCTGCCATTGACACTACTGGTGTCGACAACATAAAACAAAGGCAGGCCAGACCAACCACCCGCAACCAATGGCCGGTCATGCCTAGGCGGGTAAACAAGCGCTTAAAGGGTGCGAATAAGTCCCATGCGGTTGGCTTCAAATACCGCTTCTCCACGTGAATGAACCGCCAGTTTTCGATATATTTTTTTGACATGGCTCGTCACGGTGTGAGGAGAAATTCCCATTAACTTACCCATTTCCGGGTAGTTATAACCCTTTGAAGCTAAGTGTAGTATTTCGCGTTCACGTTCGGATAAGGTGACATCACTATCGACCGGTACGATATCAGAACTTGGTGGCGTTGGCTCAGCCATGCTGGCGTCGGCGTGAAACCGCTTCAACAGGCGGCGGGCGATGATCGGTGAAATCGGCGAGCCGCCAGCCATTAATTCGCGAATGCCGGATAAGAAGCTGTCTTCAGACGCATCTTTTAACAAATACCCGGACGCACCCGCCTCGATGGATGCCAACACATGTTCTTCATCACCAAACACGGTGACCACCATACACTCACATGACGGCAGGGTTTTGTTGGCGTGGCGGATGACTTCAATGCCGGACTGATCAGGTAGACCCAGATCGACCAATAAAATATCCGGCTTTTTCAGGTCGAGCATGGCGAGGCCATCGGCAGCCGTGCCAACACTGGCGACGACATTGAAATCCGCATCATTGGCTAATGTCGCCAAATAGCGGTCGCGAAACGCCGCATCATCTTCAACAATCAGTACGGTTGGCATGGCGGCAAAAAGACCAATAAATTAATGGTTCATTGTACCGCTGCGACACCGGTGCAGCGCCATCCCGCGTTCGCGGGATGGCGCGCCCAATGTGAAGGGGAAAATCAGTGATTTAGTGCGGTAAGTGGGAAGGAAACGTCGCGCCGTGGATGGGGCGCAATCCTCAAATCAACGGATTAGGTCTCAAACCTGTTCGTTTACTCATAAGCCAGAAAAAAGCGACGTCAATCACCTTTGATCGTCATTCAGGTGTCAGGTGCGAATCCAAGTCACAATCTCGTCATTCCCGCGCAGGCGGGAATCCAATTTTTTGGTGCCACACACAAGGGGACTTGGATTCCCGCCTGCGCGGGAATGACGGGGTAATTTGACTAAGCGAACAGCATTGGATTAGGTCTTCTTCATTGAATCGAAGAATTCCGCGTTGTTTTTGGTCGCTTTGAGTTTGTCGATCAAAAATTCGGTCGCCTCCAATTCGTCCATGGCAAACATCATTTTGCGCAGTACCCAGACGCGTTGCAGGATTTCCGGTTTGATCAGCAATTCTTCTTTACGCGTTCCGGAGCGATTCACGTTTAAGGCAGGATAAACACGCTTTTCAGCCGCACGGCGATCCAAATGCACTTCCATATTGCCGGTACCTTTGAATTCTTCGTAAATGACGTCGTCCATGCGTGAGCCGGTATCAATCAGCGCGGTGGCGATGATAGTCAGCGAGCCACCTTCTTCGATATTGCGGGCGGCACCAAAAAACCGTTTTGGACGTTGTAAGGCGTTGGCATCGACACCACCGGTCAACACTTTGCCGGAGGCCGGTACCACCGTGTTGTAGGCGCGCGCCAGGCGTGTGATCGAGTCAAGCAAAATTACCACGTCTTTTTTGTGTTCGACCAGTCGTTTGGCTTTTTCGATCACCATTTCTGCGACTTGTACGTGGCGGGTGGCGGGTTCGTCAAAGGTAGACGACACCACTTCGCCTTTAACCGTACGCTGCATTTCGGTCACTTCTTCTGGCCGCTCATCAATCAACAACACAATCAAAATAACTTCCGGATGATTGCTGGTGATCGCCTGGGCGATATGTTGCAACATGACCGTTTTGCCGGATTTAGGCGACGCCACCAGCAAGCCACGCTGGCCTTTGCCAATCGGCGCGATGATGTCAATCACCCGACCAGTGATGTTTTCGTCGGATTTGATGTCGCGTTCAAGTGTGAACGGTTTGTTTGGAAACAGTGCGGTCAGGTTTTCAAACAGAATTTTGTTTTTGCCGGCTTCGGGTGGCTCACCGTTGACCTTGTCGACCTTGACCAGCGCAAAGTAACGTTCGCCTTCTTTTGGAGTGCGAATTTCGCCTTCGATGGTGTCGCCGGTATGCAAATTGAAGCGGCGGATTTGTGAGGGGCTGACATAAATGTCATCAGGGCCGGCCAGATAGGAAATATCCGGTGAGCGCAGGAAACCAAAACCGTCCTGCAAAACTTCGAGCGTACCGTCACCAAAAATCGCCTCACCTTTTTTCGCCTGATGTTTGAGCAGGGCAAATATGAGTTCTTGCTTGCGTAAGCGATTGGCGCCTTCGAGTTCGGCGGTTGCGGCCATCTCCACGAGTTCGGAGACATGTTTGAGTTTCATTTCTGATAGTTGCATATGCGTATGTGTGTTTCTTGCGAGTCTTACGATTAAGAGGCCGGAGCCTCGATGAGAATTTGAGTGTTTAAAACAGAGTTTTGAATTGGCAGCCAGTCGCGACTAACAAGCGTCACACGGCTTTTTGCCAAGATTGGCCGCTGAAAAGCTTGGCGCAATCGGGAATCAACAAAGGTTGGGAATTGCAGCGAGGGACTGCGAACAACTAAGGCGCTACGGATGACATATCAACGTAGATGACGTGCAGTATAACCAAAAATCGGCCGGGGGCAAGTTTTTTAATCGCCCCTGACCGACCATCAACTTTAAGCAATATCAGATATTGGCGTCGATGAATGCCGCGAGTTGGGTTTTCGACAAGGCACCCACCTTGGTGGCTTCCACATTGCCGTTCTTAAACAACATCAGGGTCGGGATGCCACGAATACCATATTTGGGCGGGGTGGCCTGATTCTCATCAATATTGAGTTTGGCAACCTTTAATTTGCCAGCGTAGGTCGTAGCCAAGTCTTCGAGGATCGGTGCAATCATTTTGCAGGGGCCGCACCATTCCGCCCAATAATCAACCAAAACCGGCGTGGTGCTTTGTAATACTTCGGTTTCGAAGGTGCTGTCGCTGACGTACACAATTGCATTGCTCATTTTGACCTCGTAAGGATATTGTTCGATGGGCGCCGACCGGCCGCTGGGCTATTGGGGTTACGCCTCAATAACATTGCCTGATGCCATTTGCTGCAAGCAGGCGATTATGCCACCGTTCCACTGCCCCTATTTTAAACCTTGTTGGCGACGATGTTGTATTGGGGGTGTCTGCTAAAATGACGGCATATTGACAACTGCTGACGTTCTGCGTCTGACCCTCCGCGCATCATGGCCTACATCATCACTGAATCCTGCATCAAATGTAAGTACACCGACTGTGTCGACGTTTGTCCCGTTGACTGTTTCCGCGAGGGGCCCAATATGCTGGTTATCGACCCGGACGAGTGTATTGATTGCACGCTGTGTGTGGCGGAATGTCCGGTAGAGGCGATTTTTGCCGAGGATGATGTGCCGACCGAACAAAAGGCGTTTATTGCCATCAACGCCGAGCTGGCCAAGGTATGGAAACCAATCGTACAACGTAAACCCGGCCCGCCGGACGCAGATGAATGGGCGAAGGTTAAAGAAAAAGCCCATTTGATTGAGAAGTAACGCCCAATCCGCATCCCCCGAACACTTTATCGCGCCGTTTGATGTCGCCAGGGTTGCGGCAGACGGCGTCACCGTCATCACGCCCAATCGCCGTCTGGCTGCGGCACTGAAGCAGTCTTTTGATGCCGCCCAACAACACGCGGGCCACCGCGCCTGGGCCAGCCCTGACATTCTGCCGATCACCACCTTTCTTGAGCGGACCTTTGCCCGGCTCAAAATGAAACTCGCCGTGTTAAATCCGGATGCGGCCGCGCCTGATCACCCGCAGTTATTGGATGCCAGCCAAAGCCAATTGATATGGGAACACGTAATCCGCCAATCCGATGCCGGTGGTCTGGATGGTTTATTGTCGATTCCCCAAACCGCCAAACAGGCGGTTGCCGCGTGGACGATTGCCAATCAATGGCAGCTGTTGGCCGCCATGCGTGTGATGCCGCTGCACGACGACGGTCAGGCATTTTTAGCTTGGGCGCGACGCTACCAGCAACGGCTGCGTGAAATGAATGGGATTGATCAGGCGATGCTTTCGGACGAGTTGGCCGAAATGCTGACGACCAATCAAGCCAATGCGGAATCGGCAAAGACAATATTGCCGGACACCTTGCTCACGGCCGGATTTGATATTGTCACGCCGCAGCACCAGCGGTTTTTGCAGGTCTGCGGGGAAATTGGCGTCAATGTCGAATCGTTGCCCGCGAACAACAACGATATGGCCGCAACTGTCAGTCGTCTGGCGTTTGATCACGACGACGCTGAATTACGCGCCGCCGCGAAGTGGGCGCGTGAACAACTCGAGGTGGATGCAAATCGTCGACTCGCGATTGTGGTGCCCAATTTACGGGATCAGCGCAGCCGCATCAGCCGTGTGTTGACGGATGCGTTGCAACCGTCCGCCCGTGCGGAAATGGCCATGAATAACGAAGCGGCATTGGCGCTGTTCAATATATCGCTCGGTCAGCCATTAAGTGATTACGCGCTGGCGCACGACGCCCTGCGGCTGATTGAATTTGCGCAGCAACGGCCAATCGCCATGCTGGATTTCAGTGCCTTGTTACGTTCGCCATTTATTGCCGGGGCCGACACGGAAATGGCGCGACGCGCCCATCTCGACGCTGTGTTTCGTGACCGCGGTGTGACCGAGATCAGTTTATTTGCATTGCAAAAACAATTAAAACTGTCGACTGGCACCCGACTGGAAAACGCGACGCGGGCCTGTCCAAAATTTTCAGTGGTGATTGATCAGGTTGCCTTGTTACCAGCCGGTGCCGGGCCGGCCAAAAAATCTTCAACCTCAACTTTCACCGCCGCGCCGACGCCGCACGATTGGAGCCGGCATTTCACCCGCGTGCTCCGTGCCTGG
>JAYTBF010000248.1:0-3587 GCA_043737175.1 Burkholderiales bacterium | reverse complement strand
GGTATCAGGACTGACCAACCTTGGCAAGCCACGTTTGACCTACAACCTTACGGCGCGGTGTGGGGCGGTGAGGTCGCGGCGGAACGCATCACCAATGTTTTGCGCCCCGAAATCACGACCATCTACGCGCCCAAGCGCGATGCGCGGCTACTGCATGACGGCGCGCTCAAAACTGATCCACGCGGCAAGATCGAATTGCTTCAACGATTCTGGAATTTTCCGAACACACCTGACGACTTGGCACCGGATGTTCTTGTGTATGCCGATTTGCTGGCAACCGGTGACGCGCGCTGTATCGAAGCGGCACAACAAATGCAGGGGAGCATCCATGCTCGATTTGGCGGATAACGCTGACTTGGTGCCGCTTGCAATGTTGGTGCGCGACCTGCGCAGCAGCGCACCCGATGCCGATGTACTTTTGGTCGGCGCGATGGCGCGTGATGTGTTGCTGCAGCACGCAAGCGGGGTCGATACCCGCAGACAAACCAAGGACGTCGATATCGCGCTGCTGGTGGATGATTGGGCCGCCATTGGTTTAAGTTATTGGCTATTTGCACACTCAAAATTTGCATAATTGATAAAAATTAAACTTGTCATTGGTTTATAAGCTGTGCTATTTTGCAAACTATGGGTGAGCAAAAATCAACAAAATTAAACCTTCTACAGGATTTGCTCGGGGAAGGTCTATTGGCACCAACCGCCTGGCTGGAGGCGCAGGGCTATTCGCGCTCGCTAATATCGCGTTATGTCAAAAGTGGTTGGTTGGTTTCGCCCGCCCGGGGGGTCTATCGCCGACCTGGCCCCGCACTGCAGTGGCAGCACGTGGGTGCGAGTTTGCAATTGCTCGCAGGCAGCTCTTTTCATGTTGGCGGACGGACCGCGCTGGTTCAACACGGGCTGGGGCACTATGTACGTATGAGCGGGCCGGAGACAATATTTCTGTATGGCCCTGAGACACTCCCCGGATGGGTAAACCAACTTAAATTGCCCGCCCAATTTGCGGCCCGTAACGATGCCATGTTTGGCAACCTACGTGCGCGGCGAAATGAGTCGGGGGCGCTCACCGATTTTCACGGCAAGCCGATTCAATCCGATCAGTTGGCCGATTTCGGTTTGCGGGAGGCGCCTTGGGGAGCGTGGGGTTGGCGCTTGCTGTATTCAACCGATGAGCGCGCCATATTTGAGCTGCTGCAAGATGTGCCGACGCGCGAATCAATCTACGAGGCTGACGTGTTAATGCAGAGCCTGGTCAATGTGCGGCCGGCGCAGGTGATGTTGCTGCTCACGGCGTGTACCAGCGTGAAGGTCAAGCGGCTTTTTCTGGCGCTAGCAGAGCGGCATCAGCACCAATGGTTAACCTATCTCGATCTAAAAAACGTGAGCTTGGGCGACGGCAAACGCATGCTGATGCCCGGTGGTAAATTGCATCCCAAATATCTCATCACCCTACCGACGGACCTGGATGATTACGCCCGATAGCCCTTATTTCGCTCAGGTTCGTTTGCTGGTGGCGGTGCTACCGATCGTCGCCAAGGAGCGCTGCTTTGCGCTCAAAGGTGGAACGGCGATCAATTTGTTTGTGCGTGACATGCCACGCTTGTCGGTGGATATCGATCTTGCTTTTGTGCCGATTGGCGAGCGCACGGCGGCGCTGGCAGAAATTAATGCGGCGCTGGGCAGAATGACCGAAACACTATCCGGCCGTCCATATGGCTACCGCGTGAAAGTGGGTAAACAGCAAGACGGCAGCGCTTACGGATTGTTGGTTTCTAATCGCACAGCGGAAATTAAAATCGAGGTGTCACCCGTGTTGCGCGGGTTGGTTTATGCGCAGTCAATGCGGCGAATGGTTGGCCGCGCCGAAACAGCGTTCGGCTTTGCCGAGGTGCCCGTTGTCTCGCTTGCCGATTTATACGCCGGCAAAATTGTTGCCGCACTGGACCGACAACATCCACGTGATTTGTTTGACGTCAAGTTGCTGCTGGCAGCGGAGGGCATCAGCGACGATTTGTTCCGGGCGTTTCTGGTGTATTTGATCAGCCACGATGGTTCCATTGCGCGAATTTTGAACCCGACGCACAAATCTCTTGACGATTTGTTCAACAGGCAATTTGTCGGAATGACAATGGACGTAGTGACGATCGAGGAGTTGGATCAGGCGCGGTCTGATCTGATCAAAGCGCTGCATGCACGGCTAGGCGAACGCGAGAAAACGTTCCTAATTTCCTTTAAACGTGGCGAGCCACGCTGGGATTTGCTTGGCGTTGCGCATGCTGCACAATTGCCGGCGGTGCGTTGGAAATTGCAAAACCTTGCGCAAATGACACCAACAAAACATTACGCAG
Source organism: Burkholderiales bacterium (assembly GCA_043737175.1). GTDB lineage: Bacteria > Pseudomonadota > Gammaproteobacteria > Burkholderiales > Usitatibacteraceae > UKL13-2. Next base: position 1,242 of record JAYTBF010000248.1, on the reverse strand, counting down.
CTCTCGCCAATCTGGAACGCGTTTTGGGGAAAATCTAGAAAATATGAATTCAGCAACCGTCATCCAGAAACTGCATGGCCGGTAAATTGTTGTGTGTGTTCATTCTTGTTGGCTGTTCATGTTTTGTGAACAACGACAAAACCTGAACAACTCTTCCTAAAATGCCGCTCGTAGATAAGCCGCCTGATAGCTTACCTGACTTGCACAGCGCGCTTTGTGCATCTGCACAGCCACCCACACATTCACTCCCATCCTGCCGGATAATCACCTATATGATTTCTGCCGCACCATCGTTTTAATCCGCGAGGTTCACCATGGCAATTTATGATGATGGGTTGGAAAAGAACCCGGCCAATTTCACCGCGCTCACGCCGTTGTCGTTCCTACCCAAAGCGGCCGCGGTGTATCCGCAGCATCTGGCGGTGGTGCACGGTCCGCGTCAATTCACCTGGGCTGAATTTTATGTGCGCACCCGTCGGCTGGCGTCGGCGTTGGCGGCGCGTGGTGTCGGCCGCGGCACCACGGTGGCGATCATGCTGCCCAATACCCCCGAGATGATCGAGCTGCACTTTGGCCCGGCCATGTTAGGTGCGGTGATCAATACGCTCAATACCCGGCTCGATGCCGAGACCCTCGCGTTTATGCTCGATCACGGCGAGGCCAGGGTGCTTTTCACCGATCGTGAATATTCACCCGTGATCGAAAAAGCGCTATCGTTGTGCAAGGTGCGGCCGCTGGTTATTGACGTGAATGATCCCGCCTACACCGGTGTGGGCAAGGCGCTTGGTGAGATCGACTACGAAACGTTTGTGGGCAGTGGTGACCCTGATTTTGCCTGGTCGATGCCAGCCGATGAGTGGGATGCGATTTCGCTTAACTACACCTCGGGTACCACCGGTAACCCCAAAGGCGTGGTGTTTCACCATCGCGGCGCGCAGCAGATCGCCATCGGCAATATCCTCGATTGGTCGATGCCCAAACACAGTGTGTATTTGTGGACGGTGCCGATGTTCCATTGCAACGGCTGGTGCTTTACCTGGACGCTCGCCGCCAATGTCGGCACGCATGTCTGCCTGCGCAAGGTCGAGGCCAAGACGATTTTTGACTTGATTCGCGAACACCGTGTCACGCATTTTTGTGGCGCGCCGATTGTGCACAGCATGCTCATCAATGCGCCTGCCGAACAGCAAGCCGGCATTACACATACCGTGCACGCCATGGTCGCCGGGGCGCCGCCACCGA
>JAYTBF010000247.1:0-3593 GCA_043737175.1 Burkholderiales bacterium | reverse complement strand
GCCTCCGCTATCCCGCCTTCAGTTGTTACAAAGACCTATGGCTTAGTGAAGCCGCTACTGCCTCAGGGCTTGCAATTCACCAACCCTGCGGATAAGTGGGCAAAAACGGCAGACCTTCTCGGCGTGCAAGATTCCGCCGCACTATACAAGCGCGTTGTGTCGTCGTGGCAGTCCCCGGAATCATTGGTTATTGGTGGCAAAGAGCCGTTGAGTATTTTCGAATTGAGCGAGCCGCAATCACACCAATTAAATCTTGGTGAACAAATGATGCGTTTCGATGCGCTCACGTATTTACCAGATGATATTTTGGTGAAGGTAGACCGTGCCTCGATGGGCGTCAGTCTTGAGGCGCGCGTTCCCCTGCTGGATCGGCGGGTAGTCGAATTTGCCTGGCATTTGCCAATGGCAATGAAACTCAAGGGCGGTGTCAGCAAATGGATTTTGCGCGAAGTGCTGTATCGGCATGTGCCAAAAGAACTTATTGAGCGGCCAAAGATGGGCTTTGGGGTGCCAATTGATTCGTGGCTGCGCGGCCCATTGCGACCATGGGCAGAAGTATTGCTTGATGAAAAATTGCTCGCGCAACAGGGTTATCTGAATGTTGCAATGGTGCAAACGGTTTGGAAAGAGCACCAATCTGGACGACGCAACTGGCAATATCAACTCTGGGCGGTCTTAATGTTCCAGGCATGGCTGGCTGAACAGCAGCAGTCGTAATGCGCATTGTTTTTTTTGCCAATACAGATTGGTATCTCTACAACTTTCGTCTGCCGTTGGCCAATCACCTTCGCGCACGCGGCGATGAAGTCATTCTGGTTTCCCCACTCGGCCCCTATGGCGAAAAATTACGCGCACTTGGCTTCACTTGGCATGCGTTCGATTTTGCGCGCAAAGGAACCAACCCCGTTGCGGAGTTAAAAACCCTCAAGAAATTGACGGAACTCTATCGAATAATCGCCCCGGACTTAGCCCACCATTTCACGATCAAATGTGTCCTTTATGGTGGAATTGCTGCAAGGCGACTGGCGATACCGACGGTCTCAGCAGTGACCGGAATGGGCCATGTATTTACAACCAATACGCTCAAGACCGCAATATTGCGGCCAATAGTTTCGATTGCCTATCGATATGCGCTCAAACATTCGCAAGTCATTTTTCAAAATCCTGACGATCGTGATGCGTTTTTGAGCCGGGGGCTGGTCAATGCAGGCCAAACACATCTTATCCGTGGGTCAGGCGTTGATATTGAGCGGTTTTCACCCCCCGCAAAATTGCACGCGGACATTTCAACCTCGAAACTCAGAATTGTTTTTGTCGGACGGTTGCTGCGCGAAAAAGGGGTAGTCGAATTTGTCGATGCCGCGCGCATTGTCCGCTCGTCACACCCTGACACACATTTTCAGATTGCCGGTGAGCCAGACGAAGGCAACCCATCTTCCATCGCCCCGCAACAAATTAGAGACTGGGCGGCTGACGGCAGCATTGAATTTTTGGGGCAATGCTCGGAAATGCCAGCCTTGCTTGGCGCCGCTGATATTTGTGTGCTGCCGAGCTACCGTGAAGGAACGCCACGCAGTTTGCTCGAGGCGGCCGCATGTGGGCTCCCGTTGGTCGCCACCGATGTTCCCGGTTGCCGCGAGGTCTGTCGCAACGGTATCAATGGCCTGTTAGTGCCGGCACGTGACGCCAACGCGTTAGCGGTGGCAATTGTCCGGCTGCTTGATGACCCGGCCAGACGAACTGACATGGGCCAAAAATCCCGTGCAATTGTGGTGGCAGAATTTTCTGAAGAAAGCGTGATCGCCGAGACGCTAAAGGTCTATGAACAGGCCTTTGGGAAGCAAAGCAACTAAGACCGCCCTAAAGCGAGTGCGTTGGAAGCCCCAAACCAACAAAAATTGCCGATAATAGCCCTATGAAAATCCTCATCACCGGCGCGGCCGGATTCATCGGCCACTTTCTGGCACTTCGGCTGCTTGCACGCGGCGATAGCGTCGTTGGCGTCGATAACCTCAATAACTATTACGACGTCACGCTCAAACATGCGCGGCTGGCAAAACTCACACCCATCGCGGCATTTACGTTTATCAAAGCTGATATCGCCGACCGCGACGCGATAAAAGCTCTTTTTGCCGCTCATCAGTTTGATTGTGTGGTCAATCTTGCCGCCCAGGCCGGTGTGCGTTACTCGATCGAAAACCCCCACGCGTATATCGAGGCCAACATCGTCGGCTTTCTGAATATTCTTGAAGGATGCCGACACAATAAGGTGGCCAACCTTGTCTTCGCCTCCTCAAGTTCGGTGTATGGTGCCAATACTGCCCTGCCCTTTGCGGAGTCACAAACCGTCGATCACCCGGTCGCGCTTTATGCCGCGACCAAAAAAGCCAACGAATTGATGGCACATAGCTACGCCAATTTGTATGGCCTGCCCTGCACCGGGCTGCGCTTTTTTACCGTGTATGGCCCATGGGGTCGGCCGGATATGGCGTTGTTCTTGTTTGCCAAAGCGATCCTTGCCGATGAACCCATCAACGTCTTTAACAACGGTGACATGGTGCGGGATTTCACCTATGTGGACGATATCGTCGAAGGTGTGCTGCGACTGGTTGACCAGCCCGCCACACCCGACCCCGCTTGGTCGAGCGATGCGCCCAACCCGGCAACCAGTTTTGCGCCGTATCGGCTCTACAACATCGGCAATAGTGAGCCGGTGCAATTGATGCGTTACATTCAAGCGCTCGAAACGGCGCTCGGTAAAAAAGCGGTGATGAATATGATGCCGATGCAGGCGGGTGATGTGCGCGCCACCGCAGCGGATGTCTCGCGATTGAGCGAGGCAGTTGGCTTTCGGCCGAATACGACGGTTGAAGTTGGGATTGTGAAGTTTGTGGCGTGGTATCGGGAGTATTACGGGGTTTAGTTGGCGCATTCTGCCTCATTGTGGCGATGTGCATTACAAGTGTCTACACGCACCTTCCCACTGTCATTTCGAACGAAGAGAGAAATCTGCTTTTTCTTTTTCCACCATGGTGAAGCAGATTTCTCACCCGATGGGGCTGGGTTCGAAATGACAAGAGTTTGAAAAATGACAGGGGTTTGAATATTGCCGTTGATCCGGGATAAACAGCAAACTGTCATTTACAAAAAACTGTCATTTCGAACGAAGAGAGAAATCTGCTTGTTCTCTTTCCACCGTGGTGAAGCAGATTTCTCACCCGATGTAGCTGGGTTCGAAATGACAAGGTTTTGAATGTTGCCGGTAATCCGGGATGAACATCAAACTGTCATTTACAAAAAACTGTCATTTCGAACGAAGTGAGAAATCTGCTTGTTCTTTTTTCATTGGGGTGAAGCAGATTTCTCACCCGATGGGGCTGGGTTCGAAATGACAAGGGTTTGAGTGTTGCCGGTATTTCGGGATGAACAACAAAATGACAGGTTTTTTGGGTCATGGCCAATAGCGTGAAGTCGCATGATTGTCGCCCTTCTGGCTTCACAAGATTAGGCATGGTAATTTCCGGCTTTAAAAATCACGTCGCCTGGCGAAAAAAATAACAATCAAGGAGCAATATGTCGCATGTCATAGCTGT
>JAYTBF010000246.1:0-8754 GCA_043737175.1 Burkholderiales bacterium | reverse complement strand
TTCCTGTTCCGCCCAGCCAAATTTGCGGATGACCAGACTGGGAGGCGAGTAAAACGCATAATCGAGACGTACCTCGGCGGGTCCGGACTCCGCCTTCGCCGCATTTAAGTAAAGGACTGGCATAGTCAAAATCGCCGCCGCCAATATTTGCCAACGTTTCGTGTGGAGAATATTCATGGTTGCCGATCAAGTGGGTTTGGGGTGGAAATAGCGATGGCATGAATATTAAATTGAATCTAATATAATAAAAATGACTTAATAACTATTAAATATACGAAATACGTATAATGGCTGATCAGAGTTGACCTGGCTGTTGCGTCTACCCGCATAACCTTACCCACACCGCCTTTTCGTGCCCCCTCTATTCCTTGCGCCTTTTTTAAACATGAACCTTCAACAAATCCGTTACGTGCGGGAAATCGCCAGGCAAGATCTCAATCTCACCCATGCGGCAGAAGCATTGCACACCTCCCAACCCGGCGTATCGAGGCAGGTACGTGAATTGGAAGATGAGTTGGGTGTGGATGTGTTTGTTCGACAGGGAAAACGGCTGACCGCGCTCACCCCCGCCGGGGTGGCGGTGGTGGCGATTTGTGAACGTCTGCTAGGTGAGGTTGATAGCCTGAAACGGGTTGGAAAAGAATTTTCAGATGCCGATCAAGGCGAATTGGTTATTGCCGCCACCCATATGCAGGCGCGTTATGCGTTGCCGAAAGTGATCAAGGCGTTTGTGAAAAAATATCCCAATGTGCGCTTAAGTTTGCGGCAAGGGGCGCCGCGTGAATTGGCGGATATGGTCATCTCCGGACAGGCGGATATCGCTATTGCCACCGAGACCCTTGATCGATATCCCGCGCTGGTGACAATACCGTTATACCGTTGGCATCACTGCGTGATCGTGCCAAAAAATCATCCGCTGGCCAGTGAGAAAAAATTGACGCTGGCCAAAATCGCCCAATACCCGCTCGTCACCTACGACGCCGCTTTTGCCGGGCGATCTGCATTGGACACAACCTTTGCCGAGGCTGGTTTGGAAATTGACGTGGTGTTAACCGCGATCGATACTGACGTCATCAAAACCTATGTGCGGGAAGGGTTGGGGGTGGGTATTATTGCCGGCATTGCGGTGGAAGCCGGGGATCATGATCTGGTATCAATGGACGGGTCGAAATTATTCCCCGAAAGAGTGACAAAATTGGCCTATCGAAAAGACGCCTATCTGCGCGGTTTTGTCCGCGACTTTATGACCAGTTTGTCGACTCACCTTGTGCAAAATAACCAAACCAAATGAACACTGTTGAATCCAGTATTGGCAACACCCCGCTGGTAAGGCTGCAGCGCATCCCCCTGCGCAGCGGGATCGATCCGACGACCACGCTTTTGGCAAAACTCGAGGGTAACAATCCAGCCGGGTCGGTCAAGGACCGACCGGCCATGTCAATGATTGTCCGCGCCGAGGAACGTGGCGAAATAAAACCGGGGGATACGCTGATCGAAGCGACCTCGGGCAATACCGGCATAGCGCTGGCCATGGCGGCGGCAATTCGGGGTTACAAAATGGTGCTGGTCATGCCGGAACACTTGTCAATTGAACGGCAGCAGACAATGCGCGCTTTTGGCGCTGAGTTGGTATTGACCGCGAAGGCGATCGGCATGGAAGGTGCGCGCGACACTGCCGACGATATTCAGAGGGAGCGGGGTGGGATGATTCTGAATCAGTTTTCCAATCCCGACAATCCTCTCGCCCATTACCTTGGCACCGGTCCGGAAATTTGGCGACAAACCGATGGAAAAATTACCCATTTTGTCGCCACCATGGGCACCACTGGCACGATTATGGGGGTGGGTAGGTATTTAAAAGAGATGAATTCGGCAATCAAAATAATCGGTGTGCAGCCTGCCGACGGTGCCAATGTTCCCGGCATTCGTAAATGGCCGGAAGCATACCTGCCGAAAATTTTTGATCGATCAAAAATAGACCAGGTGCTGGAAGTCACCCAAATGGAAAGCGAACAGATGACGCGCCGACTGGCGATGGAAGAGGGAATATTCGCCGGTGTGTCGTCCGGCGGCGGACTGGCTGCCGCGCTAAAGGTGGCAACAGGCATTCATAACGCGGTGGTGGTGCATATTGTTTGTGATCGTGGCGATCGATACCTGTCGACCGGTGTGTTCCCCACCTAGTCAATCCGGTTGCAGGAATGTGATGCGGTCATGACGTAAACTGAATGACCAGACACGCGTTAATTGCCAACATCCGCATCAGGAGAATTTCAGCATGACCAATTTTTTGGCCATTTTTAAACCCTCTAAAACATCGAGTGGACCAGCCTTATTGGTGTCCTTGTTGGTATTAATGGCGGGCTTGGCGGGTTGTGGCACGACCAATACGATTTTTTATCCAAATGAGCGTGCCACCAAGGCTGCCGACAGCGTAATTGATGACATTCTGGTGCAACCGGTGGTGCCATCAAAACCGCCGGCGGTTGTGCCGACGTCCCCCTCGAAACCAGACGCTGGAAGACAATGAAAAATACCATGACCCGTTTGCTGGTTCTTGCTTTTGCGCTGGTCATTTCAGTCAACGGTTACGCAGCCGGCGAGGCGAATTTGGATGTGGATTCACCATCTATTTCGGTGATTAAGAAAAGCCTCGCCGGCCGTTTTGCAACATTGAATCCGTTGTTTGAGTCAGGTGTCATTGGCCTGACCCGAGATGGTATGGTCGCTGTCAGCAACGCCACAAAAATCAATCAGGCGGACCGCGCCAGAATCGACATCCTAGTGAAGGATGAAAATATGGATCGCGCCACGTTATATCGGGAAATTGCCCGCGCCAACGGCCGACCCGACTGGGAAAACGAGCTGCGGAAAACCTTCGGAGAACGCTGGATTAGTCGTGCCCCTAGCGGGTGGATGATTAAAAATACCAAGTCCGAATGGGTGCAAAAGTAGCCTGCCAACATATGATGCGAGAATAGATTTTTTAATCGTTCGACGACCGCCATGACGCCCATACTTGTATTTGATATTGAAACCATTCCGGACGTCGCTGGATTGCGCACTCTGCACGGACTCGATGCGGATTTAAGTGATGAAGCCGTTGCAGAATTCGCCTTTCAACGGCGGCGTCAGGCCAGTGGCAACGATTTTTTGCCACACTATGTGCAACGTGTCTGCGCGATTTCCTGTGTGTTGCGTACAAGCGACGAAATTCACGCATGGACAATTGGCAAAGCGGATGATGATGAAAAATATCTCATCCAGCAATTTTTTAAGGGGATCGAAAAATATACGCCGCAGCTTGTGTCATGGAATGGTGGCGGCTTTGATTTACCGGTCCTAAACTATCGCGCCATGGTGCACGGCGTCAGCGCTCCGACCTATTGGGACATGGGTGACGATAATCGTGAATTTAAGTGGAACAATTACATCAGCCGATACCATATGCGGCACCTTGATTTGATGGATTTAATGGCGCTCTATCAGCCGCGCGCCAATGCCCCGCTCGACGCGATGGCGCAGTTATGTGGTTTTCCCGGCAAACTCGGCATGGACGGCAGCCAGGTGTGGAATGCCTATCAGCGTGGCGAAATTTCGGCTGTTCGTGATTATTGTGAAACCGATGTCATGAACACCTATTTGGTTTTTTTGCGGTTTCAACTCATGCGTGGCGCGCTGACCGACACATCCTATAACGCGGAAATCAGCGTCGTGCGTGCGTTTTTGCACGCCAACCAAAGCATTGAACACTGGCGGAAATTCAATGAGGCCTGGAAGGCGTAACACCCGTCGTTTAGAGATGGACGGCAATTTTATTTCCGTGATACAAACATTGCGCCGGGCGGGCAGGAAATTCGTAACAGCCTATGCTGCGAACGCCACCACGTGGTCAATTTCGAGTTGAATGCCAATTTTTTGGCCAAGCTCGTGGTTATGATGCGAAGGCACCAAGGAAAATACTTGGGTTCCGCTGTCGAGCTTTAACGTATAAAGAATGTCGGCGCCGCGAAACGCCTTGTGCACGACTTTTGCCGTGGCGGGGCTCGCGTCGTCGTGTTGAATATCGTCAGGGCGCAACAACACGTCATAGTTGGCGTTGTTAACGACGTCGCCGGCACGCAGGTTGGTTGGATGCATCAGTCCCAATTCGGTATCGACCAAACCGTCAGCGGTACCACGACCACGAATGAGCACGCCTTGACCGATAAAATCGGCGACAAATCGAGTGGTGGGTCGATGATACAAATTGTAGGCGGTGTCGGCCTGCTCAATAACACCGCGATTCATCACGCTGATTTGGTCGGCAATTGAAAATGCCTCATGTTGATCATGGGTGACGAACAGTGCCGTGGTATTTAGCTGCTTCAGCAAGGCGCGCACCTCCAGGCCGAGTTTTTCGCGTAATTCCACATCCAGGCTGGAGAACGGCTCGTCCATTAATAACAGTTTTGGGTTGGGTGCCAGCGCGCGGGCGAGTGCAACACGTTGCCGTTGGCCGCCGGAAATTTCGTGCGGATAACGCATTGCGTAGTCGTTTAGTCCAACCAAATCGAGCATTTCACGAACGCGACGGGTAGACGCCGCGTTATCCAACCGCCGTAAGCCGAAAGCAATATTTTCTGTGACGTTTAAATGCGGGAACAGGGCGAAATCTTGAAAAACATAGCCCAAGTGCCGGTCTTCGGCCGCGACAAAGGTTTGGTGATCGGCAAACAGCGTGCCGTCAACGGTAATGGTGCCGGTAGAAGGACGTTCGAAGCCGGCAACGAGGCGAAGAATGGTTGTTTTTCCGCAGCCGCTGGGCCCCAACAGGCAGCCAATTGCCCCCTTTTCGATATGAAAATCGAGGTTGTGACAAATTGGCAAACCATTTGGATACGAGAAGCTAACCTGTTGAATTGACAGTATTGGCGTGTTTTTGGACATGGTTGATTATAGCGGTGGAAAAGACTAAATTTGACAAATGAGAATCATTCGCATTATTATTTGCATATCGAATCGAATTTCCCGCCATCACACCGAATGAATTAGTTTTTCGACGTATCCGCACACTCGGTGGGTCAGATTGCAGAAACTTAAACCTGATTAACCACCAAGATTGACTCTATGCCAAATAAACTTAAGTCGTGCATCCATTTACTGATCGCAACCGGATTGTTTGCCACCGTCGTTGCCGCTGGCACAGCCATCGCACAACAACAGGTCGTAAACCTCTATTCCTCGCGTCATTACCAAACTGACGAGGCCCTGTATCGCAACTTCGAAAAAGCGACCGGTATCAAAGTCAATCGCATTGAAGCGCCGGAAGATCCGTTGCTTGATCGTCTAAAAAACGAAGGTGAACGCAGTCCGGCGGATGTATTGATCACCGTAGATATGGGACGATTGTTAAAGGCCCAGGAACTTGGGCTATTTCAGCCCATTCAATCCAAGATTCTGGACGCTGTTGTACCTACTGAATTACGCGCCGCGGATGGCTCATGGTATGGTTTTTCTTTCCGTGCCCGGCCAATTTTTTATGCCAAATCCAAGGTTGATCCAAAACAATTGCCCGAGTATGAAAGCCTGGCCGACCCGAAGTGGAAAGGCAAAATTTGCACACGCTCAGGCGCACATCCATACAACCTTTCGATGATGAGTTCGCTGATCGCGGCGCACGGTCCGGCCAAAGCCGAAGATTGGGCGCGAAGTGTGGTGGCCAACATGGCCAGAGCGCCAAAGGGTGGAGACACCGATCAAATCAAGGCGGTTGCAGCGGGCGAGTGTGATATTGCCATTGGCAATACATACTACTTTGTGCGCCTGATGAAGTCGGATCGACCGGAGGACATGGCAATTGTCGATAAAGTTGGCGTGATCTTTCCAAATCAGACTGGTCCGAATGGACGCGGTACACATATCAATATCTCCGGGGCAGGCGTGGCGAAATATTCCCCCAATAAGGCGAACGCAATCAAGTTTTTGGAGTATCTGGCCAGCCCGGAGGCACAAGAGTATTTCGCAAACGGCAATAACGAATATCCGATTTCCGGGAAATTAAGCAACCCACAGCTTGTGGCGTTGGGATCGTTTAAACGTGATCCGCTAAAAATGGAAATGGTTGGCAAAAATTATGCCGCCGCCGCGCAAATTTTTGATCGGGCCGGCTGGAAATAGCGAAAAATCGAACGCGCGGACAGGCGAGCAAAATGCCAAACATGTCTCGATTGGACAACACAGAAAACATGGCAAACTTGCAGAGTGAAGTTTTTTAGGTTGCCGTTATTTCCTCTGGGGTTTGCATGCCGCGTATCAATCGTCTGAACACGCTCGTGGTCAATTTGTTGGCGCGTCGAAAATTTATGCAGGCATCAACGGCCATGGCCGCGAGTGGACTGGTTGGCGGATGTGGCACGATTGAAAGCGAAAGGAAAGTAACGGGTGGGAATGTGGCAGCGGCAACGCCGCCACAGTTTGTTTTTAATTCCGTTGCCGCGTCACTTGCCGATACGGTAGTTGTTGCGGAAGGATATTCTGCGACACCTTTTTTTCTGCATGGCGATCCGGTTTCCGATGGGCCTGCTTGGAAATTTGCTGCGGCCAATTCAGCAGCCGAAGCCATAATGCAAGGCGGGCAAATGCACGACGGCATGTGGTTTTTCCCATTGCCACAAGGATCGACTAAATCTGATCACGGCCTGTTGGTGATGAATCATGAATATCCCCGTGTTGGTGAGTTGTTTCCAGACGGCGGCGAAAATATGACGGTCGAAAAAGTGCGCAAAATGCAAGCCACCGTGGGCGTATCGGTACTCGAAGTCAAATTGGCAGCAGGCAACTGGCAGATTGTGCGGCCGTCCAATTACGCAAGGCGTGTGCATGGATTGACGGCGACCAGATTGTCGGGTCCGGCGGCAGGTACCGATCTCATGCGATCACAGCTGGATCCGACTGGGCATGTTGCCATCGGCACCATGGCCAACTGCGGCATGGGCACCACCCCATGGGGTACTTATTTAACCTGCGAAGAATATATCAATAGTTATTTTTCGACCAAGGGTGCCACTCTCACACCCATGCAAAAGCGTTACCAAATTCGCCCGACGACGGTTTATGCGCATCCAAATTTTGACGCACGTTACGACGCGTCGAAACATCCACAAGAATTTCATAAAGTCGGTTGGGTGGTCGAAATTGATCCTTATGATCCAACCTGGGTACCCGCCAAACGCACCGCCATTGGTCGCTGTTTCCACGAATCTGCGCATTACGCGCTGGCCAACGACGGACGGGTGGTGATTTATACGGGTGATGATTCGCGTTTTGAGTACGTTTACAAATTTGTTACGCGCGATGCATGGAATCCCACCAATCGGGCCGCCAATCGAGATTTGCTTGACCATGGCACACTTTATGTGGCCCGTTTTGATGCAAGTGGCAAGGGCCGGTGGATTGCGTTGGTACATGGTCAAAATGGATTGACCGCGGCCAATGGTTTTTCGTCTCAGGCTGAAGTTGTCACCTTTGCTCGCGCCGCCGCTGATCAGGTTGGTGCCACCCAATGTGACCGTCCTGAATGGATTGTGGTGCATCCGCATACAAGGGAGGTCTATGCGTCGTTTACCGGCAATCGCGATCGTGGCAAAGCGGACATGGAGGGTGCCAACCCGGCCAACCCAAGAGTCAACAATTTGTATGGGCATATTGTGCGTTGGCGCGAAGATGGCAATGATGCAGCTGCGGAAACATTTGACTGGGATGTATTTGTGAGTTGTGGCGACCCGCAAAATGCAGATGAAAATTTGCGTGGCAATTTAAAGGGTGATTTATTTACCAATCCAGACGGACTCACCTTCGATTATTTTGGCCGGCTGTGGGCCTGCACGGACACGGCGGAAGCGACTGATGCACAACAAAAGTTTCGCGGCAATGACGGCGTGATTGCCATTAACCATTTAACCGGCGAGTCGAAACGATTTTTGGTCGGGCCGGTCGGCGCGGAAGTGACGGGTTTGACGTTTGCGCCCGATATGCGCACCGCATGGGTTAATGTGCAACATCCAACGATGGGCTGGCCGAACACGGTTGTGGATGGCAAACCGCGTTCGGCAACACTCGTCATTCGTAAACTTGATGGCGGTGTTATTGGCCTTTAGGTTTTGTCCGGCGTATATTAACTTCGATGAATAAATCGCGCGACTTGTGTGTTCTGGCAACCTATTCCGCATGGGCAAATGAGCAGCGATTTGAAGTTCTAAGAACGCTTTCGCCTGCTCAGCTCGTTGCACCACACTCTTGCAACCCAGGCGGAATATTGGGAGTCTTGGGACACATCTATACGGTCGACCAAATTTGGCAGGCGCACCTTGAAGGTCGGGATCACGGATTAACGTCGCGCCATCCAATTCAGCCTCTTTCCCTGTCTGGTTGGGTTGTTGGACAACGAAAACTTGACCATTGGTTCATCGATTTTTCTCAGACGCAAACAGATCTTTTTTTAAACGAGGAAGTAGACTTTCGTTTTGTTGATGGTCGGCACGGAACGCTGACCAGACGAGATATGTTGTTCCACGTTGTCAATCATAAAACCTACCATCGAGGTTATGTCGCAACAATGCTTTATCAGTTCGGAATGCAACCGCCAACAATGGATCTACCGGTTTTTTTTCGAGTTGCACCGCCAAAAATTTGATTGGTAAACATGGATATTGGAATAGTTTTGGGCATGTTCATCGGCTGGCCGTTCTTGGCGCTTATTCCATTTTTTACCTT
>JAYTBF010000245.1:0-8755 GCA_043737175.1 Burkholderiales bacterium | reverse complement strand
GATTTGTTGCCGAAGCTGACACCGGAGGTGATGGCAAAGCTTGATGAAATTGTTGGTGGCTCTGCAGATTAACGACGGCATGGAAACCAAAAAAGTGTCGGTTGGTAATTTGCGTTCGATCAGTTATGACGCGGCAAGACGCGTGTTGCTGGTGGACCAATCAAGTGGCACTTTTGAGTATGCCAATGTTTCCGCTGAAGTGTGGCGGCGTTTCTCCACTGCGTCCTCTCCGTTGAGTTTTTTTAAAGACACTATCGAGGAGGATTACAAAAAACGTCGGATCAAATAATCAGAGATGGTTTTGTCGACGGCTCTCCGCACTCGAACGATTAAATTTCGTTCGCCCAACAAAAAAGCCCGCATTCAAGCGGGCTTTTTTGTTGCTTCGGTGTTATTCAATCGCCCGATAGGCCGGCATGGTCAAAAATTCTTCGTAGTGGTCATCCATCACCAGTCGCTCAAACAATTCGGCACCCTCAACAAATTTGCCGGCTTTAAAAGCGTCGGTGCCGACAATGTCCGGCGTTAAGGAGAGTTCGTCGGCAGTCAGGGTGTGAATCAATTCCTTGGTGACTTTGCGGCCGTCGTCCAACATCCCTTTGGGGGAGCGAATCCACTGCCATATTTGTGAGCGCGAAATTTCTGCGGTGGCGGCGTCTTCCATCAGGTTAAAAATCGGCACACAGCCGTTGCCCGCGAGCCATGAACCAATGTATTGAATTCCGACTTGAATATTGTTGCGCACACCGGCTTCGGTAATCGGTGTTTCCGGACGGAAATCGAGCAGATCTGCTGCGGTGTAATGGATGTCGTCACGTTGCCGGTGAATTTGATTGGGAGTCGGCATGTGTTCGTCAAAAACCGCCTTGGCAATCGCCACCAAACCCGGATGTGCGACCCAGGTGCCGTCACAACCGTCGGTTACTTCGCGCAATTTGTCGAGGCGAACTTTCTCCATGGCCGCTTGGTTGGCGGCTTCGTCATTCTTGATTGGAATTTGTGCGGCCATTCCGCCCATCGCCGAGACATTGCGACGGTGACAGGTTTTCACCAGCGTCAAGGCGTAGGCGCGCAAAAACGGCGCGGTCATGGTCACCGCGGCGCGATCGGCCAAACAAAAATTGTTATTCAAACGGAATTTTTTGATGGCCGAAAAAATGTAATCCCAGCGGCCAATGTTGAGTCCGGCTGAATGTTCACGCAGCTCATACAAAATTTCGTCCATCTCAAACGCGGCCACGATGGTTTCAATCAACACGGTGGCCTTGATGCCGCCCTGCGGCAGACCCAACTCCTTTTGTGCCATGATGAAAATGTCGTTCCACAATCGCGCTTCAAGATGCGACTCGAGTTTTGGCAAATAAAAGTACGGGTTGGAGCCGCGTGCCTGCAGTGCTGTTACATTGTGGAAAAAATACATTGCAAAATCGAAAATGCCGCCTGAAATCGGTGTGCCATTCAGCGTCACATGTTTTTCATCCAAATGCCAACCGCGCGGGCGTGGAATGAGAACTGCTGTCTGGTCATTGAGTTGATATTTTTTGCCGTTGGCATCGAGCGTAATGGTACGAAGATTGGCATCGCGCAGATTGATTTGGCCATCAATCATATTGAACCAGGTCGGGCAATTGGCGTCTTCAAAATCAGCCATGAATGTGGATGCGCCACAGTTCATGGCATTGATCACCATCTTGCGATCAGTCGGACCGGTAATTTCAACCCGGCGATCCAGCAGGTCAGTCGGCAGCGGTGCCACCACCCAGTCGCTGTCACGAATGTTTTTGGTGCCTGGCAAAAAATCAGGCAGCACACCCGCGTCAAATTGTTGCTGGCGGACCACTCGGGCGGCCAACAGTTGCTGACGTCGTGGTTCAAATGTGCGCGCGAGTTTCACCATAAAATTGAGCGCGTCTGGCGTCAAAATGGTCGCAAATTCCGCAGAGATTGGCGCATGGATGGCCAGTCCGGTTGGCATATTTGTTGTTTGAGTCATTTCAGATCCTGGTGGGTAATGCTGCAATAGTTGGTGCTAATTAATGAAACCCAATTGTATTATGATATTAAAAGTATGATAATAGTCGTCAAATCATAAGTATTTGATACCATTTGGAGGTTGCTGTGGATAAATTCAAGGCGTTACAAACCTTTTTAGATGTGGCCAAGACTGAAAGTCTCTCGGCGGTTGCGCGCGAAGAGGGCGTCACACCCGCTATGGTGGGGCGGCGAGTTGATCAATTGGAAGAGCAACTTGGCGTCAAGCTGTTTAAAAGATCAACCCGTAAAATCACCCTGACGCCGGAAGGCGCGGCGTTTTACGAAACGGTCCGGGTCATCCTCGATGATCTTACGGCCGCAGAAGAAACTATTACCATCGGCTCAAAAAATGCCACCGGTCGTATGATTGTTTCTGCGCCCACCGCGTTTGGTCGTAAACATATTGCACCGCATATTCCGCTGTTCCTCAATGAAAACCCCAATCTCGCGGTCACGCTGCATTTGTCGGAGCGTTTGGTCGATTTAAAAAACGAGCGGGTGGATTTGGCCATTCGTATCGCCGATTTAAAAAATGCCGATCTGATTGCCGTGCGACTGGCCCAAAATCACCGGGTGGTGGTGGGTGCGCCAAGTTATATCAAGCGTGCGGGCAAACCACAATTGCTGGCCGATCTTGCCAGACATAATTGTCTGGTCACCTCCTCTGAGGATGGGCTCGCCGATACCTGGCATTTTCAGGAAAAGGGGGTCGCCCAACACGTCAAGGTCACCGGCAATATGCATTGTAACGACGGTGGCGTATTGACCAGATGGGCGTTGGCCGGGCAAGGACTGGCGTGGCGCAGCGCGTGGGAAGTCGCGGATGAAATCGCTAACGCGCGACTGGTCGAAGTGTTGCCGAATTTCTCCGCTCCCGGAAACGATATTTATGCGGTTTATCCGGAGCGTAAATTTTTGCCGGCCAAAGTCAGACTATTTATTGAGTTTTTGAAACGTACCTTTGGCGACCCGCCTTACTGGGAAATGAAAAAGCGCTAGCCTGCATATTTCACGGCGCGTGCTCGCGAGATTGCGAAACTATTTTTGGTTAAAGTCTATATTTGGCGGGGTTTTCCGGAATTTTTTCGTTCAAAGTGCCCGCCAATAAACAACTTTTACTGTTGGGCTGTTCGGTTGTTTGAATCTGCATTGTGGCCTCGTGGATTGCCATCACCCTGGTTATTGCGTGGACCACTTGGTTTTTCCGCACCTTGGGGTTTTTCCGCGCTTTGCGGTTTTTCCGCGCCTTGCGGGTTGCCATTGTTGGGCATCGCGGCAGGTTGTCCTTCACTTTTACTCCGCTGCGGATTTCGATCTTCTTTGAGACGGACTGGCCCATCGACGCGTTGTTCAGCGCGACGGTCGGCGCGCTCGATTGGCAATGCGGCGGGTTTGTGCTCGCGCTGCCGGTCGCGTGCGCTGTCATTTGGCTGCGGTGTGTTGATTTGTCCGGGCGGCGTAGCTGCGGACGAAGGTATCGGTGTGCCAGCTTGATTGACCACGGGATTGGGCTTGTTTGATCGGAAATTTGGTGTGGGTGTGGGTGTGGGGGTGGCGGTGGTGTTGGGCATAGGAGAAGGGTTGATCACTTGCGGCCCCTGCTCGGATGACGATGGCGGCAGCATCGTTGCCCTGGTGTAGTTCGGGTGTTGCCGCGGCGCTTCACCGCCAACCGATGTTTGCCCGGCTGCATTCGGCGCAGGTGGCGACGGCGCCGGACGCACGGGTTCACCGGTGACCAACGTGCGGCTACTACCGATGGCCGTGCCAGAGGAAGCGGGTGGGGTATGCCCCCGCGACGGTTCGCCCTGGACCGACGATACTGATGGTGAATCTGGCAACATCATCGGCCGGTTCCGCCCCGACGGACCGGTGGACGCCGGCCGAGAAGTGATAGTCGGCGGCGGTGGCGGGGTGACGGTCGCCGTCGTTTGATTGTTCATTTGTCCATGTGGATCAACAGTCGGCTTGGTCATGCGCGGATGACCATTGTGATTGGTTGCCGACGGCCAAACAGGTTCGCCACTGACCATCACACCGTTGCGAACAACTGTTCCGCCATGGTCATGATTGGCAAATCTGGCCGGTGGTTTGATGACAGTAATGTTGTTGGTGATGTTGTTGATGTTGCGGATATAGGTATGGTTGTGGGTGTAATGCGGCACATAGTGTTCGCGCGGCGCCAACGGAAACCAGCCGACGTGGCCACTGCCAATTGACAGTGAAATATTCACATTGCCACTGTTGTACCAACCGACCAGAGCCGGTGCATAAACCGGCCGATAGCTGTAGGTCCCGGGCCACCAATACCAGCGTGCCTGCCGTTGCACCCAGCGACCATAGTGAAATGGTGCAAAGCCCCAGGGGGCATCATCAACCCAGGTCCATCCCCACGGTTGTACATAGGCCCACGATCCATATCGATAGGGCGCCCAGCCGCTGACAACGGCTCTGGGCGTCCACAGGCGGCCATATTCCCGATCATCGGTCCAGCTGCCGTAGGTGTCGAGGTCTTCGTATCCGGTCATGCGTGGTGATACCCGTCTGTCATGGGCGTAACGCTGGTGGGTTTCGTCCCAACGCATGTCACGTGCCTCCGCCCAACGGTCGAAGGTCGATTCATTGGCCAAGCCAAATACAAATGAAGGCGTGCCGTTTGCCAGCCGGATAATCAACGACTTGCCATTTTCAATGTTGAGCGTTGAGCCACGCCCCTCATACCGCGCCTGTCCGGCCAACACCGAAACGCGTGTTTCATTACGCTCCGGCGACGCGTCAAACCGATAACGGCCGGCGGTTTGTAACTGAATCGTGCCTTCAGCGGTTTCAACAATATAAGAATCCTGACTGGGATAGCTGCTGTTGTCGCTGGTCTGGCTGCTGCGCATGCGCACGTTGAGATTGCCACGCTGTAAGTAAAGGTGTGTGCGTTCATCTTCAAGCTGGGTGAAATCCAGCACACTATCCGCATCGATTCTAATGGCGGATGCACCCACCCCCACTTCAGCGCGTGCCGGTCCGTTGGTCCAGATGGAGTTTTTGCTGGTCACAGGAAAATTGAGTCGGGCCTTGGACCATCCGTCCGTACGATTGGCATAAAACGAAACGTCACCTTCGGTTAAAACAATGCGCCCTACCCTGGCAGGTGGGTCGGCAAAGACGGCGTTGGCCCCGCCTATAAACAGCAATATTGCGGCGCAACAAACCGACCCTATTCCGACTGGCGACCGGTGGCGTGAAATGATTGTGCGCATATTGACCTCGATATTAAAATGACTGGCTCCGTAAGAAACGCTTGTTCACAAAATATCGTTGACCGTCGCTGTTCTGTGAGCCAGTATGCGGGTGTCCCCATCAGGTGACGCGAACGAGGCAAATTTTTGATGCGACACGCATTCGGTACTAGGTGTGTGCGGATTTTCATGCGAATATTACGGCTGCGAATAACGGTACCGCTACCAACGGGAAAATCGTTGCAAATGGCGGCGGATGGCGATTGAGGAAATTTGCAGGCACCCTTTTTAACGTGTCGTCAGTTGGGGACATTTTTTTCGCGGGTATTCATTCATTCATGGGCACGATTTGATTGCACGATGAATGAGTAACCGGTCATTGACGCACATGGTCGAGGCAATAAAGTTCAATCCGATTTGGAAAGTGCATGGACCTAAAAACTGTATTTACCAAAACTGCCAAGGGTGTCACCCAGGTCAATCAAAAGACTCAGTCCCTATCACGGCAACTCACCAAGGTTTTAAAAGCAATCGATGGTAAATCTTCGGTTGCGATCCTCGTCGACAAAGTTGATCTGGTTTTTCCAGCATTGGAAAAGGAGCTGAATCAGCTTCAAAAGGACGGCTTCATCAAAATTTTCGAGGTCCGCCAAGAAGAGCCCATTTCGGAATTTGGCGGTGATGAGGTTGACTTTGACTTTACTGCTCCTGCCAGAATGCCGGGAGCACCTAGTGATGCGGCCATTTCCTTTGGCCCGTCAAAATATCGCACCGGTCTGAACGATCGTGTGGAGAGTGTTGCATCCGCTGGGGCGGTCGACGAGGCGGCAAAAATCGCCGCGCAAATAAGCGCGCGAAGAAAACAGGAAGACGATACACGCATTGCTGGGGAGGCGTTGGCCGCGGCAAAAATAGCGGCACAGCACGCGCAGGTGGCCGCGCGTGCCCGTGCCGAGCGTGAGGCGCAAATTCGCGCCCGCTTGGAAGTGGAAGCGCAAGCACGCAAAGATGCCGAGGCGCGTGCGATCGAAGAAGCCAGACGTGCGGAGATTGCCGCATCAAAGTCACGCGCCGAGCTGGAGAGAAAACTTGCCGAGGAAGCGAAAAAACGTGCCGAGCTGGCGGCTTCGCACGCGCAACTCACGCAAGAGCAGCAGGCGCAGGGCGCGGCAGCACAACGAGCCCTGGGTGAGGCGCGCGCCAAGGCTGAAGCGGAGGCCAAAGCCTTTGCAGCGGCACGCGCAAAGATTGAAATCGAAACCAAGGCCCTCGCCGAAGCGCGGGCACAGGCCGAAGCGGCCTCTAAACGTCAGGAGGAAGAACTTGCCGCAGCGCAACGCGAGTTGCGCATCCAACTAAAAGCCGAAATTGAAGCCAAGGTGCGTGCTGAAATGGACGTGCTGTTGAGATCGGATATCGACGAGAATGCACGTCCGGAAGTGGAAGCTGCGATTCGTGCGGAAGCGCGGGACGAGGCGCGTCGTCAACTTGAAGAGCAGCTTGCCGATGAACGCACGTCGCTTGCAAAGATTGACTCCGAAGCTAGGAAGGGTGCCGAGGTTGATGCCAAACGCATGCTCGCCGAGCAGGAGACCCGGCTGCGCGCGGAAATGGACCTGCGGCTGCAAGAAATGGCTGCCGAAAAAGTCCAGGTCGAAAATGAAGCGCGCCGAATGGTTGACGCCCAGACCGAGGCGGCTGCCAAGGCTGCAGGCGAATTTGCGGCAAGACTAAAGGCGGAGGAAGAGGCGCGGCGTGTCGTTGAGGCCGGGGCCGACGCACAGCGCAAACGCGATGAAGCCGAACGCATCAGGCTCGAAGTCATCGCCCGTGACGAGGCGGTTGCGCGCGCCAAGGCGGATGCCGAGGCCAAGGCGCTGACTGAACGGTTGTTGGTTGAAGAGCAGGCGCGCGCGCAAATCGAGGCGGCGGCGGTGGCACAACGCAACGCCGAGCAGTTGCGGGTTGCCCAGATGCAAAAGCGTGCGGACGAAGAGGCCGAGTCAAGACAAAAATCTGACGAGGAAATGCAGGGCAAACTTGAACGTGAAAAGCGGGCGCGTATCGACGCGGAGGCGTTGGCGGCGTTGGAGGCCGACCGACACGAGGTCGCAAAACGTGGTCAGGAAGAGGCTGAAGCTAGGGCGAGGCGCGAAACCAAGGCCCGTGAAATTGCCTCAAATGCCATCGCCGACCAAGCCGCAAAAAACGAAAAAATTGTTGAGCTGGCCGAACAGCGAATAGCGGAAGAGCGTGAGGCACGCGAGCGCGCCGAGGCCAAGGCCTATGCGGATGAGCGCGCTGAGGAAGCACATCGGCAGGGCCAGGTGGCCAGACTCAAGGAATTGTCGGAGCAGGCAGAGCAGGCGAAACTTGCGCAGGAAGAAATCGCCGATGGCAAAAGAAAGCGGTCAAAACCCAAAAAAGAAGTGCACCTCGGGCGCTGGATTGCCTTTGGTGTGGTGGCATTGATTGCCGGTAGTATTTTTGCGTTGCACGTCGTTCCGCTGCACGCGGTGAATACCCGTATGGAAAAAGCCTTGTCTGAATGGCTGCATGATGACGTTTCGTCACAAGGATTGCGAGTTGCGTTATTTCCCAAACCACACGTCAACGTGGATCAAATTTCACTTGGCAAGGGGCTCGACGCCAAGGCGACCAGCGGCAAAATATTCATGGACATCGGCGCTATTTTTGGCGACAAATTTGTGATTGAATCGATGGAATTAAATAATGTGACCATTGCTGCCGAAGCGTTGCCACGGGCATTAAATTGGGCAAATGCAGCCAATCGTGGGTCGGCCATTGAAATCGGCAAAATCGTTTTGAAGAACGTCAAGTTGGAAGTGAAAGGCGTGGCGCTTGAAGCTTTTGACGGCGAAGTGGTCTTTAATCGCAGTGGCGCGATCAGTCGGGCCCACGCAAAAACGCGCGACGGCAAATGGACGCTGGATGTTTCCCCTGACAAAACCAATCCGCCGGTGGCGGGTGTTGCCGCGCCATGGACGATTGATTTTTCCGCGCGTAATTGGACCGCCCCAATCGGCGCATCCATACCTTTTGCGTCGCTCAATGCCAAGGGAATTTGGCTGGGTGACGACATGGTTTTTACCGGAATTGATGCCAAATTACTTGAGGGCGCTGCCAAAGGTGACCTGAAAGTCAACTTAACCAATGGCATCGCCGCTCAGGCGGACTTCAGCATTGAGCGATTCAAGGTTGAAGAATTGTTGGGAACATTTACCCGGGATATTTCGATTACCGGACGTGCACAATCCACGCTGTCGGTTAACGCATCTTCAGCAACAATTGGAACATTGCTGGATTCGCCGGTCATTATCGGCACGTTCGCCATCCGCGACGGCACCATGTCCAACGTGGATCTGGTGCAGGCCATGCGCACACCCGGTAGCGTCGGCGGGCAGACCAAATTCACTGAATTTAGTGGCAAAGTTCGTGTCAACGACGGGGCGGTGCGTTACGAAGCA
>JAYTBF010000244.1:0-3603 GCA_043737175.1 Burkholderiales bacterium | reverse complement strand
CGACGTCGGTAAAAATCTGACATTCATCAGCCTTCAGCGCCGCTGCAATCGCAACCCCAGTGGTATCCGAGCCACCGCGCCCGAGTGTGGTGATATTGCCATTGACGTCGATGCCCTGAAAACCCGCCACCACCACCACGTTGCCTTCGGCCAGGTCGCGGCGAATATTGACGTCATCAATCGACAAAATGCGTGCCTTGGTAAAGGCACTGTCGGTGGTGATTTTGACCTGCCAGCCGGTGTAACTTTTCGCTTTGAGCCCCAGACTCTGAATGGCCAACGATAACAACCCAACCGACACCTGCTCACCGGTGGCGGCAATCACATCAAGTTCACGGCCGGCCGGGTCGTCGGACAACTGTTTGGCGAGGCCGATCAATCGATTGGTTTCGCCCGACATCGCCGACGGCACCACCACCAACTGGTGGCCCTGCGAGTGGTAATGGGCGATGCGTCTGGCGACCTCGCGGATGCGCTCGGGTGAGCCCATCGAGGTACCACCGTACTTTTGAACAATAAGTGCCATTTTCTGCTCGGGAAGTGAAGTCTGTTGCCGGATAAAAGGGATAGCCGTTTATTTTAGCGGTTCGCCATGCGAAACGACAATCCAACTGACAATCAAGGCGAAATGCAGGCATATGAGTGTTTTATACTGTCGGTCTATGAATGCACCCCAACCCATCACTGTCACCCGCCGCCTTGAATTTGATGCCGGCCATCGCCTGCCCAATCACAAGAGCCAATGTCGCAATATTCACGGCCATCGGTACGCGCTCGAAATCACCCTCACCTCCAATGTCATCCATGAAGATGGTGCCGCCGACGACGGCATGGTGATGGATTTTGGCGACATCAAAGCGATCGCCAATGAAAAGCTGGTGGATATATGGGACCACGCCTTTTTGGTTTGGCGCGGCGACAAAATCATGCGGGATTTTTTGGCGATGATTCCCGATCACAAAACGGTGGTGCTCGATGACGTGCCCACTGCTGAAAATCTGGTGGCGGAAGCGTTCAAAATTCTCGAACACGCCTATCGCGATCGTTTTGGCCATGAGTTAACGCTGACCAAGGTACGACTCTACGAAACTCCCAATTGCTGGGCCGATGTGATTGCTGAATCCGTAAAACGGTAAACTCCTTATTACGAGCGCCTCTTGAGACATAAATGACTGAAAATGCGCGCCTATCAACGAGTTTTTAATTTGTTTTGAATCTGTTTGCCCACAACTGTCGTATCGGCTGTTACCATCCAGTGTATTGCTTCGTAATAAATGCGCCTTAATAAGTGTGAAAAAAAAGGCATTCACCACAGATGAACACGGTTAAATCGTCTGGTTTTATCCGTGTTCATCTGTGTTTATCTGTGGTTACGACCTTTAATAAGTTCCAAACAGAATGAAGCACTACACTGCCGTGGTCATCGTTGCAAATTTGCCGAAGTTCGATTAAAAATTTCCTCTCATCCCGTTTCTCAACTCACCCGAGGTCGCCATGAAAAAACTCATTCTCGTATTGAGCACCGCCATCACCACCGTCTTTACCGGCGCCGTTATGGCGCAAGCCAAACCCGCCGATGCCATTGCCTATCGTCAGGGTGTATACAAAATCATGGGCTGGAACTTCGGGCCGATGGCCGCCATGGCACAAGGCAAGGTACCGTATGACAAAGCCACCTTTGCGCGCCATGCCGAAAACGTCGCCAAAGTTGCGCCGATGGCCTACGAAGGATTTGGTGCAGGCACCGAAGCAGGTGCACCAACCAAAGCCAAACCGGACATCTGGCTGATGGCCGATGATTTCAAAGCCAAGATGAACAAAATGACCGACGAAACGGCCAAACTCGCCGCCATCGCCAAGACCGGCAGTTTTGACGACATCAAAAAACAATTTGGTGCCACCGGCGCGTCGTGTAAAGCCTGTCACGACGATTACCGCAATAAATAGATTCCGTTGTTTTAAGGAATCATAAAAAACGCCGCTGTTACGCGGCGTTTCTTATTGTGGCTTACCGGCCGATCGAATATTTCATCGTCGACGACACGAACCACTACTTCCACAATGCCTTTGTATACACGGCATATACCCCACCCGCCACCAGCAGCGCGATCACACCAAACCGCCACCACAGATTTGCCGACTCCACCATCGGTTCGACGACACCATCAACGACAACTTCTTTATCGCCGGTCAACATCGGTTTCACCAAATTGTCTTTTTTGACAAAGAAATAAAACGCAATCGCCGCAATGTGCAGACCGATCAAAATCAAAATCAAATCGGAATTGAGCTTATGCATTTTGGTCAGCCAGTCACTGACCGCTTTACTCACCGCAGCGGCATAGGGCCCACTCGCCAAAATATCGTCGTCGGCAAATAGACCCGACACCGCCTGAAAACCGATCACCAATAACATTGCCAGCACCGACAACGCGCCCAGTGGGTTATGGCCAAGATGGGTTGCTGCGGGGCCATCGGATTTCCCGATGATTGTTTTTAAGTAACCAATCACCCCGCCCGGGCCACGCACAAAATTGGCAAAACGCGCGTGATAACTACCAACAAATCCCCAAATAATCCGGAACACAATCAAACCCAGCACAAACGCGCCCAGCGGTTGGTGCCATTCCATCCAATTGCCACCGAGTTTGCCGGTAACAAACAAACCAATAATGGCCAGCACCAACAACCAGTGAAACAATCGTATCGGCCAATCCCAGACGCGCGTCATGATCAATTATTTGGCTGGCTTATTTGGCTGGCTTATTTGGCTCGCTTATTTGGCTAGCTCGAGCCGAATCAGACTGCCGTCGGACGAATCGGTCAGCACATAAATATTGCCGTCCGGGCCAGAGCGAACATCACGAATGCGTCCCAACGCGCCTTTGAACATACGCTCTTGCGACACCACCTTGTCGCCATCGAGGGTCAGCCGCACCAGCATTTGCCCGGCGAGTGCACCGACCAACACATTGCCCTGCCATTTCGAAAAGTTCGACGGCCGCGCGCCGCCGTTGCCGTCACTGCCAACAAACGCCATGCCAGACACGGCAATCGAAGGTGTCCAATGCAACAACGGTTGCGCCATACCGGCTTTTTCGGTGCCCTCGCCAATTTTTGTACCGACACCGTAGTTGGCGCCATAGGTGATCACCGGCCAGCCGTAATTGGTGCCGGCGGAAAGAATATTGATTTCATCGCCGCCCTGTGGACCGTGTTCATTGGTCCACACTTTGTTGGTCAATGGATTGAGTGCTGCGCCCTGCATATTTCGATTGCCCAATGTGTAAATTTCCGGCTTGGCATCGGTGGTTTTAACAAACGGATTATCCGGTGGTACACGGCCGTCATCAAACAATCGAATCGATTTGCCGGCGTGATCATTGAGTAGCTGTGATCGCTGCCCCGAGCCTTTTGCCGGGCTGTCGCCGCGATCACCAAAGGTCACAAACAAATAACCATCACGGTCAAACACAATCCGTGAACCAAAATGAAAACCACGATCTGAATCGCCCCGGGTTTCGAGGAGGCAGTTTTGTTTGAGTCAGACATTTTCAGTCTGACTCTCTTCATGGGCTTCTTTGTTGCGGTAGTACATTGCCT
>JAYTBF010000243.1:0-3617 GCA_043737175.1 Burkholderiales bacterium | reverse complement strand
TCAAATAGTGCACTTTTGACCTCCTGACCTCGGCCGGTTTTTTCGCGGTCGTGTAACGCCGCCATCGCCCCCATCGCGCCAAACATGCCACCCATGATGTCGTTCACCGATGTGCCCGCCCGCAACGGCCGTCCCTCGGGTCCGGTCATGTAGGCAAGCCCACCCATCATTTGCACCACTTCATCCAATGCCGTGCGATGGTCATACGGCCCCGGCAAAAATCCCTTCAACGCCACATAGATGAGGCGTTCATTCAATTTCGAGAGGGTCGGAAAATCGAGCCCGAGTTTTTGCATATTGCCGTCTTTAAAATTTTCACTAAAGATGTCGGCCGTGGCGACCAGCTTCAAGACGATTTCAAGTCCACGCGGATCATTGACGTTGATGGCGAGACTTTTCTTATTGCGATTAAACATCGCAAAAAAACCGGCGCCGGCACCGGGCAGGTTGCGCGTATTGTCGCCGGTCAGCGGCTCGATCTTGATCACTTCCGCACCCAGATCCGCCAACATCATGCCGCAGGTCGGCCCCATCACCATATGCGTAAACTCGACCACACGAATTCCTTCATATGGCAATCGGCTATTGGGATTGTCGCCTTCGGCCATCATTCAACAGGCTGAAAACCCGGCTCGCGGAATTGCCACAGCAAGAATGAATACACATCCGCCAGTTCGGCAGTGCGCTGATTACGGGTCGACCCGACACCGTGGCCGGCGTCGTAATCAAGCCGCAACAGGACCGGATTCGCATCCGGAATTTGCTGGGTGGCCGCTTGTAAACGCGCCGCCATTTTGGTCGATTGCCATACCTCGATGCGCGGATCGTTGACGCCATGCATCAGCATCACCGCCGGATATCGCACACCATCCTTGACTTGATGCATGGCACTCATCGCCAATAACCCACGGAAACCTGCTTCGTTTGCCACGCTGCCAAATTCCGGGATGTTCGGCGGACCATTCGGCGTAAATTCCATGCGCATCGCATCCATTACACCAACGGTTGGCACCACGGCGGCAAACAAGTCCGGCCGTTCGGTCAATGCGCGACCAACGGTAATGCCCCCCGCACTACCACCCTGGATGCCTAGTCGTTCTTTGCGGGTAAAACCACGCTCGATCAAAAATTCAGAGCAGGCGATTAAGTCACGCCAGGTATTGGCCTTGGTCAGTTTTTGACCACCGCGATGCCACTCCTCGCCAAACTCACCGCCGCCGCGCACGTGGCAAGTCGCCAGAATGCCACCACGCTCCAGCCACGCCAAGGTGGAAGGGTTGAATGTTGGTGCCTGCACAATGCCATAGGCACCATAGGCGCGAATCAACGTCGGGTTGAATTGATTCAACTCGGTCCCTTTGCGGTACATCAGCGACACCGGAACTTTTACGCCATCTTTGGCGGTGGCGTTCAACCGCAATTCAATAATATTTGAAAAGTCAGCCGCCGGTTTTGGATGCAGGCCGATATCGGCGACATTGCCGCTACGCTCTTCGACGGCAACGTAATGGGGACTTTCCGTCCACGCCTCCAGTCGCAGCAGGGCACCGGGACGCGTTGGACTGGTGATGATCTGACGGATCGCCAAATCAAACGGCAGCTTCACAAATTCAAGTTTGCCACCCGAATACGAACTGGTGGAAAAATTCAAACGTTGCAAACGATCGATACCTGCAAATAATTCGCGAATGTACAACCCGTCTTGCGCCACTTCAATTTGTGCAATAACCGTATCCCCCTGCGGGACGATGGTGGTGGCTTGAGCATAGTTCGCACGGAATAGACCCATACGCACCAATTTGTTACGCGGCGCGTTTTTTTTCGTCAACAGATAAATTGCATTGTTGTGCACTTGAAACGCAGTCACCTCGTCAATCGGCGCAATGATGCGCCGCCATGAAATATTTTCCAGCGGGCTTTTGGTACTACTGGTACTGCTGATTTCAGCCGTAAAAATGCTGATTTCACGGGCATCACCATGCTCAATACGGCCAATCAAGGTTTTGCCATCCACACTCGAACGCACACTGGGAATATCAACATCGGCCAACGTAATGCCGTTTGCACTATTGCCGCCGAGCAGGAATTCGTCACCGCCTATCGGGCGGCCCATCACGTGGCGATAGGCGCGACTATTTAGATAACGATTATTTTCGCCGCCTGCGGTCAATGGCGGCAGCCTGTTGTAGAAAAAACTGCGGCTATCGGACGCCCATTGAATATGGTTGGCAAAACCAATCCGGTCGATCTCCACGCCGGTATCACGCGTGGTGGTTGAACTGACCTCCAAAATCCTCAGCGAGGTTTGTTCAGACCCACCTGCGGCCACGGCGACCACAACGGCACGCCCGTTTGGTGCGGCGCGAAAGCCATCAATGGCATATCTTGTTCCGGCGGTCGAGATTGCCACCGGATCAAACACCATCCGCTCGGCACCACGGTAACCATCGCGCATATACAACTTACGCGAGTTTGCGCCCGGTGAAAGTTTGTAATAGAACACCCGCGGATTCTTATCATCCGCCGTGACCTGTACTCCAGAAATTGCAACGTTGGCTTGTGATAAGGCATTAATACGCGCCTCCATGGCGGCGCGGCCGGGGATTGAATCCAAAATTATCCGGGTGGTGGCGCTTTCGCCTTTCATGTAGGCAACCACGTCTGGATGTTTGACATCTTCCATGAAGCGATACGGATCCGCGACGGCAGTTCCAAAAAAATTTTCGGTCACCGGGCGCGCCAACACTCTTAACGGCGGGGCAACAAACGGCCTGATGGGCGTTGCAACAGTGGCAATCTCTGTGGCAGTAACCGCGGGCACCGCCACGCCGTCCGGCGTTTCTTTGCCGGGTGACGACTGTGTTGTTGTCTCGCTGTTTTGCAAGGCGTGGGCATCATTCAGCCAACCGATATTCAGACCGGGGAAAATGAAAACGAATAGTGCGGAAAATTTAATATTCATTGCGAACAACCATAAGATGTGCCAGCTCGAACCCTATCACGAGACTGACTCCTTGTGGACGGTTGCGAAAAATTCACAACCATGATCGTCGTTGTACTGAGACAAATTGGACGAAAGAAACAATCCGGCGGGGCAACGCCGTCGTGTTATTGAGTAAACACCTTACCAATAATTTTCGACAATGATGTGGCCCGGGGTCATGCGCCGATTCATCAAAAACCCACGGGCCTTCAGGATCGCCCGCATGGCTTCGACCATGTCAGGATTGCCGCACAACATAAAACGTGAGCGCTCATGATCAAACGCAACTCCGGCACCGCGTTCCAACTCACCGGACTCGGTGAGCGTGGTAAGACGCCCGTGCATTGTGTCTGCCACGTCGCTGTCTCGGGTCAGCGATTTAATAAATCGTAATCGGGCCTCGCCGTGGGTGTGACCGGCCGCCAATAATTCAATTTCTTCGATATACGCCAGATCGCGCGCTTCACGCACGGACAACGCAATCACAATATTTTCAAATCGTTTCCAAGTGGACGGATCACGCAACATCGATATATACGGTGCCAGTCCGGTACCGGTGCCGATCAGCCACAAATCCGCACCGTCCTTGAACCGGTCCAGCGTCAAAAATCCCTGCGCGGGTTTTTCCAGAAGT
>JAYTBF010000242.1:0-3625 GCA_043737175.1 Burkholderiales bacterium | reverse complement strand
TGATATGCATGAAAAATTGGATTCCCGCCGGCGCGGGAATGACGAGGCTTTTTTGAGGCGCCATTATGCAAAATCAATACCCATAGCGCGTTTTCGGGAAAAAGTGTGCCAAGTCGCGCGCCAGTCGGACACTTTCAATTAGGAAAATTCTAAAAACCCCGTCATCCCGGCCCTACGGCTTCGCTCTGGGCAGGCTCCGGCCGGGATCCAGCGGTGGATATGTGATTGAAAATACAAAAGGACTGGATTCCGGCCCGGGCAAGTGCCCGGTTCATCATGAGCCCGTCGAAGGGCGGGAATGACGAAATTTGTGGGTTTTTAGACGTTGCCTTTATTATCGGGTTATGAGAAAAGTACCTATGCAAGATTTTTGGATCACCTCCGGCTACAACACCCTGACCAGGAACGATCACGGTTGGTTACGTATCACGCCGGATTATTTGCGGCTGCTGTTGGTGCGCCCGGAATTGGCACCGATCGCTGAATCGGGTACACACGAGCGCACTTTGCATGCCGCGTTGATCGATAACCCGCAGCGCGCCATCAGCATCGATGAGTTGGGCGCGATTGAGGATGCCGACGCCCGTGAAAACTACGTCTATTTTTTGAAGTTACGCAAGGCGCTGTTGGACGCGGTGACGCTGGAGCGGTTTTATTTGCAGACTTTTCGCAACGGTGTGGTTGATTTGCCGCCGGTATTTTTGGAGCTGGCAGCTTATGCGATTACCCGTGGGCTGCTCGATGGTTGCGAAGATGTATATGAGGTTCGCGCCGGTGAAATGTTGTTTCGACAGCAGCGGGTTTCCACCGAGGGCGGGCAGGTATTGAGTGCCGATGCCGAGACCATTCAGATGTTTGCCGAGACCGGCGGTTTTGGCAGCGTCGGGCGTTTGTTTCAGCAGCAGTCAACACCCATGCGCGCCGTGAATATGGATGTTCTCAATCACGAAAATGCGCAGCTTTATTGGTTGTCCGAAAACCGTTACACCTATGTGCTGGATTTGACGGTTGGTGGTAACGGCATTGACGCGCTTGCGCGTTTGTTGTCGCGCTGGGTCAAACACTTTTTCGGGCTCGAGGTGGTGGTGACGCCGCTGGCCAAAATCGAGGACGATGCGTGGCGATGGCACATTGGTCTGGACACGGTGTCGACGGCCATCATGAATGACCTGTATGAGGGGCGCGAGGTGGACGAGGCACGGTTGCAACGGCTGGTGACCTTGTTCAAGCTGGAGTTTGTGAATGCCGCTGACATGCGCCCGGATGTGCAGGGCAAGCCGGTTTATCTGGGGGTGGCGATGAATGACGACAATGTTGTGAAAATCAAACCGCAAAATTTATTGATCAATCTGCCGCTCGCCAAACCCAGCTAGAATTGTCTTCATCACTTTAAAAAGCAATCTCATGAAAACATCACAAGAACATCCCGCCGTCGCCATGTTGCGCAGTGAAATTGAACTGATGGTATCGGACCGTGAGGCGTTGTTGCGACTTGCCGGTGCCGCCGCCAAGTTTGTTGAAAAGGTCAACATCACCAAACTGCCGGTTTCGGCGATTCCACTTGCCGAGCAGGTCGCGCTCGGTGTCAATGCGCTGAGTGAAGACACCTTAAAGGAAGCGTTGGCCGCGATCAAGGCGCAGTAGTCCCATGGCAGAATTGAACGGTGACTTGATTGTTCCGGCGCAATACCTGCGCCGGAACAATGTATTGGCAAGGCTGTTTGGGAGAACGTTATTACGCATTGGTGGTTGGCGTGTTGTTGGTGATTTGCCCGACCTGCCGAAAGTGGTGGTGATTGTCGCGCCGCACACCAGCAACTGGGATTTTGTGGTCGGTGTCGCGACCTTATTGGCGCTGGATATCAAAATTTCATTCCTCGGCAAACACACACTATTCAATGGACTGTTCGGCAAATTCATGCGCGCCATTGGTGGCATTCCGGTCGACCGAGCGCAACCACATGGCATTGTTGGTGAAACCGTGGCGGCCATCAACGCAGCCGAAAAAATCGTTTTTGCCCTGTCGCCGGAAGGCACCCGCAAACTTGACCATGGTTTTAAAACCGGCTTTTTGCATATTGCCC
The DNA here is from genome assembly GCA_043737175.1 of Burkholderiales bacterium. Taxonomy (GTDB): domain Bacteria; phylum Pseudomonadota; class Gammaproteobacteria; order Burkholderiales; family Usitatibacteraceae; genus UKL13-2. The sequence continues at coordinate 1,541 of JAYTBF010000242.1, read as the reverse complement.
ACGGTGCCCAGGTGCCGATTTGTCTGGCCTATTTCGATTTTGAAAAAAAACACGTTGGGTTTGGGCCGGTGATGATGGCCAGTGGCGATGTGGCCGCCGACATGGTTAACGTGCTGGCGTTTTACCGGCCGATTCGTGGCAGATTTGTGAAGGCCTGGCAACAGGCGCAGACCTAGCGGTGCAGGGAGTCAGGGATGTGGCTCATGTATTGGCGAAATCGGCTAAACTTGCCGTCGGTCACAATTGTCGTCGCCATATCTGCAATTGCAATATCGATGTAGTTTATTTAAAAATACCGGAGGAAATATGAAACATCAAAATTCGCAGTTCTCAATGCCACGCCTACTTGGCGCATTGTTGGTGGGCCTGGCATCATCCGTCGCGTTATCGGCATCGGCGCTTGATGCCGTCAAATTTATGATTCCAGCCAATCCAGGCGGCGGCTGGGATACCACCGGGCGCAATCTCGGTCAGGCAATGATCAAGGCTGGTGCGGTCAAAAGCACCCAGTTTGATAACAAGGGCGGTGCAGGCGGCACCATAGGATTGGCGCAGTTTGTCAATACCGCCAAGGGTGACGGCAACGCCATCATGGTCGGCGGCATGGTGATGGTGGGTGGCATTATTTTGAATAAGTCAGCGGTGAACCTGGGTATGGTCACACCATTGGCGCGATTGACCGGCGAGTACGAAGTATTGGTGGTGCCGGCTGCGTCGCCAATCAAAACTTTGAAAGACCTGACCGACAAATTGAAGGCTGACCCGGGCTCTGTGTCATGGGGTGGTGGCAGTGCCGGCGGTACCGACCATATTTTGGCTGGGATGATTGCGCAGGCGGTTGGTGTTGATCCAGCCAAAGTGAATTACATTCCGTACGCCGGTGGTGGCGAAGCTCAGGCGGCGATTCTGGGTGGACATGTGACGGTAGGTGTATCGGGCTACAGTGAATTCGTCGGCCAGATCAAAGCAGGTAAATTCCGCGCGCTGGCCATTTCATCGGACAAAAAAATCGCCGGCATTGATGTCGCAACACTGCGTGATCAAGGTGTGGCAGTCGATTTGTTTAACTGGCGTGGTGTGTTTGGTGCCCCTGGCATCACCGACGCACAGAAAAAAGAACTGTTGGCAGCGCTCGACACCACCGTGAAATCAGCGGCTTGGAAAGAGGTATTGGTCAAGCAGGACTGGACCGATATTTATCAATCTGGTGACGCCTTTGACAAATATATAGTCGAAGAAAATAAGCGCATTGGCGACATCCTTGGTAAATTAAATCTGAAAAAATAGGTGGCGTTTTATCAGGATTCAGTAATATGGGCGGCAGTTATATCACTTGATCCGTCATTCCCGCCTTTGCGGGAATGACGGATCTATTGGGCGCCCAGTAAATTCAAAGACTGCGTCATTTCCACTTTGGTGGGAATGACGGGAATTTCATCTGTGCCGATGATTTTATCGGCGCTCATCGGCGTCCATCGGCGGTAAAAAATCCCAACGAAAGTGATGACTTCCCCACCCCCCACCCGACCCACCGGCCAGAT